>RFJS01000320.1 GCA_003694825.1 Verrucomicrobiota bacterium
CCCGGAACCCCGCCCGTGTGATAGTGCCCGATATAGGGATGATAGCGCCGGATGCGGTCGATCAGATCGCCCTCCATGATCTGCATATGGTAGATATCGTAGAGAAGCTTCACCCGCTCCGAGCCGACACGCCGGCACATTTCCACGCCCCACTCCGTATGGTCGCACATATAATCCGGGTGATTGTGCCGGCTGTTGAGCAGCTCCATGCAAACCGTCACCCCATGCTTCTCCGCGATCGGCGCGATGCGCTTCAGGCCCTTCACGCAATTCCCCAGACCCTCCTCATCCGACATCCCCTCACGGTTTCCCGAAAAACAAATCACATTCGCAAACCCCGCCGCCGCCGTCAGCGGGATGGTCTCCTCCATGAACGCGACAATCGCATCGTGATTGTCCACCCGGTTGAGCCCCTTCGTGATGCCCCCGGGCACGCCGCTGACCATCCCACACTGCAACCCGAACGCCCGCAGCGTGGCAAAATCCTCGACCTCCACCAGATCGACAGCCTCGATCCCGATCTCGACGGCGGCCCGGCAAAGCGCCTCCAGGGAGAGCGACTTGTAGCACCACCTGGCCACCGCATGGCGGATGTTGCCGCGGCGGCGATGCAGCCGGGCTGGTTGTTCCCGGGCACCGACCGCCGACACGAGGCCGCCACCGGCGCCGACAGTGGCCGTGGCGGAGGCGAGCGTCTTCAGGGCAGTTCGGCGGGGCATTCTTTCAGGCATGGGTATTGGGGCGGGAGACACCGCGACAGAGAACGTTCGCATCCACTCTCACTCGCCTCTCCCCACAGAGCAAGCACCAGACAACAGGCATTCGACAGCACCGCACTTCATCTTTTCGCTCTTCACCGACAACCATCCATGACAACCGCCACCACGCCCGCCATCGACCTGCGCTCCGATACCGTCACCCGGCCGACGCCCGCCATGCGCGACGCCATCGCCCGGGCTGAAGTCGGCGACGACCAGTTCGGCGAAGACCCCTCGATCAACCGGCTGCAGGAACGCGCCGCCGAACTGCTCGGCAAGGAAGCCGCGCTCTGGGTGCCGACCGGCACGATGGCCAATCAGGTCGCGCTCCGCACCCTCACGCGGCCCGGCGACGACGTCATCACAAGCCGCGGCGCGCACGCGGTCTGGTTCGAGACCGGCGCGGGCGCCGCGAATGCCGGCGTCCAGTTCACCGAAATCGGCGAAAACGGTGTCTTCTCCGTCGCCGAATTTCTCGACGCCTGCAAACCCCGCGACCACCTCATCCTGCCACCAACCACGGTCGTCATGATCGAAAACCCCCACAATCGCGCCGGTGGCATCGTGTTTCCGCAGGACGAAGCCGCCGCGATCTGCGCGGCCGCACACGAACGCGGCGTCACCGCCAGCCTCGACGGCGCCCGCCTCTGGAACGCCGCCGTCGCCAGCGGCCGATCCGCCGCCGAACTCGCCGCTCCGTTCGACCTCGTGAGCGTGTGCTTCTCCAAGGGACTCGGCGCCCCGGGCGGCTCGCTCCTGGCCGGAAGCGCCGAGATGATTCGCCGCGCCCGCCGCTATCGCCGCATGGCCGGCGGCGCCATGCGCCAGGCCGGTTTTCTCGCCGCCGCCTGTCTCCACGCGCTCGACCATCACATCGACCGCCTCGCCGAGGATCACGCCAACGCCCGCCTTCTCGCCACCGAACTCGCCGCCTCCGACCGCGTCCGCCTCGACCTGGCCACGGTGCAGACAAACATCGTGTGCTTCGCCGTCACCGACGACGCCCCCGATGCCGCGACCATCGTCGCGCGCGCCCGGCAGCGGGGCGTCCTGCTCTTCGCCCTCGGCCCTCGCCTGCTGCGGCTGGTCACACACCTCGATGTCGACACCGCCCAATGCCAACGCGCGGCCCGCATCCTGCGCGAGGTCATCGAAACCCCGTCCGCCCCCTGATGGCCGGCAGACCAACCGTCTGGCTCCTCGCCCTGCTCGGCTTCGCCGTCGCCCTCCGGGCCGCTGAACCGCCACCGGCCGCCCGCGCACAACAACAGCGAACCAACCTCGCGGTCTTCGACCAGGTCTGGCGCGCGATCGAGCGCCACTACTACGACCGCACCTTCCACGGTCTCGACTGGGCCGCCGTCGGCGGTCGCCACCGCGCCGCAGCCGCCCGCGCCGCCACCACCGAGGCCCTCTATGCCGCGATCAACGCCATGCTCGATGAACTCGGCGACGAGCACACCCACGCCCTCACCCCGCGCGAGGCCCGCGCCCGCAAGGCCCGCGAAGGCGTCCTGCTCGGCCTTCGCCTGCGCCGGCTCGACGACGGGACCGGACGCTCTCTCGTGCTCGATGTCATGCCCGGCGGCTCCGCCGCCGAACAAGGCGTGCGCCCCGGCTGGATCCTCGTCGCCGCCAACGACAGACCGCCGGACGAAGTCCTGGGCTTCGACCGGCTGAGCGAAGGGCAGGCGGTCCATTGCCTTTTCCTCGATGAGGCCGACCGCCCGCTGCGCCTCACCCTCACCGCCCGGCGCCTCGACATGCGGCCCGTTCGCGAAGCGCGCCGCCTCCGGGACGGGATTCTCTATCTGCGTTTTGATAAATTCGATACACCCTCCGCCCGTTGGTTGCGCCGCCAGCTCAAGACACACCGGGACACCCCGGGCGTGATTCTCGATCTGCGCACCAACCCCGGCGGCGACGCCGCCGCTCTCGGCCGCTGCCTCGGCGAGTTCTTCGACTATCGCGCCGCGATGGGCACCTTCATCACACGCCGCGGCCGCGGCAGAGAACTCCGCGCCTGGCGCTGGCCCCTCTCCGCCCGCTGCCGTGCCCCTCTTGCTGTCCTCATCTCGGAAAACTCCGCCAGCAGCGCCGAAATCTTCGCCGCCGTCATCCGCCACCACCAGCGCGGCATCATCCTCGGCGAACGCACCGCCGGTGCCGTCCTCGCGGCACGCTTCAAGCGCCTGCGCGACGGCGGCCTGCTCGAATACAGCGTCCTCGACTACTTCGCGCCCGATGGCTCGCGGCTGGAAAAGCGCGGCGTCACGCCGGACATCCCGATCCGCACCACCCTCGCCGACCTCCGCGCCGGCCGCGATCCCGTCCTGGCCGCGGCCGTCACCGCCCTCACCGGACAGCACGCCGAGACCCTCGCGGCCACACCACTCGCGAATCCATCCGCCGACATTTCATCCGCCCGGGCCGCCGGTGGCGGTTGACTTCGGCCCCGCCCTGCCGGACGCTCGGGCCTCATGCATCGCCGTTCGGACAATACCATCGAATTCGAACCACGCGACCTCGGACACTACAAGGGCCTGATCGTCACCGCGATCATTCTCATCGTTCTCACCGTCGGCGCGTGGACCAGCTACTACATCGTTCAACCCGAGGAGGAAGCCGTCGTGAAGCGCTTTGGCGCGGTCATCGCCGTGAAGCAGCCGGGCCTGCACTTCAAGCTCCCCTTCGGCATCGACAAAGTCTACAGCGTGCCCACTGCCCGGGTACTCAAGGAGGAATTCGGCTTCCGCACCGCCGGCGTCGGCGACCGCACCCGCTACCGCAAAACCGCCGCCGAAACGGCCGAATCGCTCATGCTCACCGGTGACCTCAAGGTCATCGACGTGGAGTGGGTCGTGCAATACCGCATCAGCGATCCCAACAAGTTCCTGCACCGCGTGCGCGATCCGCAAAAGACCATCCGCGATATCTCCGAAGCGGTCATGCGGCGCATCGTCGGCAACAACCTCGGCAGCGCCGTGCTCACCGAAAAGCGCGTCCAGGTGGCCACCATGGCGCGCGACGAGCTGCAGCGGGCTATGGACAAGTTCGACATCGGTATTCACGTCAACACCATCGAACTGCAGGACGTCACCCCACCCGAACGCGTCAAACCCGCCTTCAACGAGGTCAACCAGGCCGAACAGGAGCGCGAGCGTCTCATCAACGAAGCCGAAAAGCGCCGCAATCAGGTGATTCCGCGCGCCGAAGGCCAGGCCAAGCAGATCATCGCCGAAGCCGAAGGCTATGCGCTCGAGCGCATCAACGCCGCCCGGGGCGAAGCCGACCGCTTCGCCGCCATCCTCGCCGAGTATCAGAAAGTCCCCGAGGTCACCCGGCGCCGTCTCTACCTCGAGATGATCGACAACGTTCTGCCCAGAACCGGACGTCTCTATATCATGGAGCCCGGCATGACCGCCCCGCTCCCGCTGCTCAACCTCGGTGGCGATTCCCTCAACACCAACACCAGCTCAGGAGGGCAGAAATAATGAACAAAGCCACAATTTCACTCGCCGGTCTTCTCATCCTCCTCGGCGCCGGACTCGCCGGCCTCTTCAGCGCCGCCTACACCGTCGACGAAGCCGAACAGGCCATCATCATCCAGCTCGGCAAACCCGTCGGCGACCCCATCACCGAGCCGGGGCTGCACTTCAAGCTCCCCTTCATCCAGGAGGTGAAGCGCTTCGACAAGCGCCTGATCTCATGGGACGGCGATCCCAATCAGATCCCCACCCGGGGCGAGCAGTTCATCTCCGTCGACACCACCGCCCGCTGGCGCATCGTCGATCCGCTGAAGTTTTTTCAGCGCGTGCAAAACGAGCGCGGGGCCACCTTCCGCCTCAACGATATCCTCGACTCCGTTGTCCGCGACCACATCTCCGCCAGCGAGCTGGTCGACATCGTCCGATCGAAGGACTGGGCCGTCACCGACGAGGATCTCCAG
This sequence comes from Verrucomicrobiota bacterium, assembly GCA_003694825.1. GTDB lineage: Bacteria > Verrucomicrobiota > Verrucomicrobiia > Opitutales > Opitutaceae > J108. The sequence goes on from RFJS01000320.1 coordinate 4,708, forward strand.
GAGGCCGTCGTGACCGACGACGAGGCCATCCTCCGCCAGGAGGTCAAGACGGGCCGCGAAGAGCTGGAGAAGTCCATTCTCGAGAAAGCCCAAAAACAGATGCCGGAATACGGTATCGAGCTTGTGGATATACGCATCAAGCGGCTCGACTATGTCGAGGAGGTTGAGCAGCGCGTCTTCGAACGCATGATCGCCGAACGCCAGCGCATCGCCGAACAGTTCCGCGCGGAAGGCCAGGGCCGCGCCGCCGAGATCGACGGCGAGACGCAGCGCCTCCTCGCGAAGATCACCTCGGAAGCGCGCCGCCAGGCGGAGATCATCCGCGGCCAGGCCGATGCCGAAGCCACCCGCATCTATGCCGAGGCCTTCGGCCAGGACCCCGAGTTCTACGCCTTCTTCCGCACGCTCGAGAGCTACAGTAAATCGCTCGATGACAAGGCGACGTTGCTGCTCAGCTCGGATTCGGAATATTTCAAATACCTCAGAGAGATCAAACCCGACGGGAAATAGTCCCGCTCGGCCCGGACTCCTGCACGAGGAAAACAGAAAGGCGCGCCCCGAAAGAGGCGCGCCTTTCCTTTGCGGGAAAGCAGGAAGAGCGGCGGGCTACTTGCTCAGCGCCGCGGCCACAGCCTCGGTGAGCGCCTCGCCGCGGAGATCGGTGCCGATGATCGTTCCCTCGCCGTCGATCAGGAAAGTCGCCGGGATGCTGCTGATGCCGTATTTGTCAGCCAGCTCGTTTTCCCAGCCCTTGCCGTCAAAATACTGGCGCCACGTCATGCCCCGCTGCTCGATAAAGCCCGCGAGCTTGTCGCGATCGGTGTCCAGGCTGATCCCGATGATCTCGAAACCCTTGTCGTGATATTTCTCATAGGTCTCGAGCACGTGAGGCAGCTCGGCCACACACGGGCCGCACCAGGTCGCCCAGAAATCAATCAGCACGACCTTGCCCGCGTAGTCGGCGAGCGAGAGATCGTTGCCATCGAGGTCCTTGACCTGAAAGCCGGGAAAAGCTTTGCCCACGGCGAGGGCTTTGCGCGCCCTCATTTTCTCCACGAAAGGACGGACTTTCGCCGCGGCTTCCGACTCGGGCTGCTCCTCGACGATTTTCTCGAAGATCGGCATCGCCGCATCGGTATCGCGGAAGACCTCCACGTAGAGCAGCGCCTTCATCATGAGGATACGGGCCACGTCTTCGGATTTCTCCGAAGCATACTTCGCATAAAGCTCGTCGAAACGCTTGATGTCATCAGCCAGCGCTTCTTCGGTGCGGACGCCGGCGGCGATCTTGCCGCTGATCTCGGCCACGAGGGCGTCGAGTTCACCCTTCACGGAGGGGGCCTCGTCCGCGGCCATGCCAACCGAAAGAGGAAGCATCAGCGCTGCGACGAGGGGTAACAGGATTTTTTGGATACTCATTTTATTCAGACAGAGATTCCGGGCATGCTCGGCCATTCCGGGGAAAAAGCAACCCGCTAAGCCGCCCGGATCGGGGCAGCCATCGGACATACCGCCGTATTTCGTTGGATACGAACAGCTACCGGGCTTGCCGGAGGACCGGGGCATCCCGACAATTCAACAGTTTTTCGCACAACACCGTCCCCCCCCGGCATCCTCGGTCAGGCGCGCTCTCGCACCCTTGCCTCGATGGCGTCGATCAGGTGATCGACTGTATCAGGCTTGTAGACGACTTCGCAGACACCGGCGTCTTCGGCGACATCACTCCGGTCTTCGGGCAGATACCCCGACACCATGATGATCGGGAGATCCGACCGAATCGCCGCGATCTCACGGGCGAATTCGACGCCGGACATTTCCGGCATGTTGTGATCGGTGACGACGACATCGAAGGCCCGGGGATCCCGACGGAAATGCTCAAGTGCCCGCACCGGGCTCGTCTCGGTCACGACCCGGTAGCCGCGCTTGTTGAGAATCCGCCGCACGAGAAAAACCAGGGGCTCATCATCGTCGACGTAGAGAATGGTATAGTCACCGGGGTCAAACACGGGTGAGGCGTCGTCATCGTCCGATACGACGTCCTGGGCCGATGGCGCGGCGGTATCATGGACCGGCAAGAAAACATCAACACGCGTCCCTTTCTCCGGCTCGCTCTCGATCGAGACCATTCCCTGGTTTGCCGTGACAATGCCGTGCACGACCGACAAGCCGAGCCCCGGCCTTTTGGCCACGTCCCGGGTCGTGAAAAATGGCTCGAAGACACGCTGGCAAACCTCCGGGTCCATGCCGTGGCCGGTGTCGGAGACACGGATACGCACCCACTCGCTTTTCGAAACCCCGGCCGACGCAGCCGCCTCGCGCGGCAGCCTGCCCCGCTCGATCCGCTCCACGCTCACGTCGATACGACCGGGCTCGTCACCGATGGCATCACGGGCGTTTTCCAGAAGATTCATGACGATCTGGCGAATCTCCGAGGGATCCGCCAGCACCGCCGGCAGGGCGGAGGGGAGGGAAAGGTGGACTTCGATCGCACCGCCGACCGTCGAGCGAAACAGGTGCACGACGTCATCGACGACCGCGCCGACATCGATCTCGCTGGGCTGCCGCTTGCGCCCCCCCCCGATGGTGACGATCTTCTGCACGAGGCTCACGGCGCGGCGCGCGGCGGACTCGATCTCTTCGAGGCACTCCCGGACGGAAGCGACATCGGCCGGGTCCGCCTTTGCGATGGCCACATTGCCGATCACGGTGGCGAGCGTGTTGTTGAGATCATGCGCCACCCCGCCGGCAAGCCGGGCGACCGCTTCCAGTTTCCGGCTCTGCAGCAGCCGCTCCTCCATCTCGACCTCCGCGGAAACATCCCGAAAGACCACGACCACCCCTTCGATCGCCCCGTTGGCCGCAAGGATCGGCGCCGCGGAATCGGCAATGCGATGCTCCCGGCCCTCGCGCGAAACGAGAACGGTGTTGCGGTCCAGCGCGATCGGCTCGCCGGCGGCGATGACCCGCGTGGCGAGATCCTCGATGAAGGTTTCGGAATCGGTCGACCGAATCCGAAGCACCTCGGCGAGCGGCCGCCCTCGAGCCTCGGCGATCGCCCATCCGGTTAACGTCTCGGCCACACGGTTCATGCGCGTGATCCGACCCTGGAGATCTGTCGTGACAACGCCATCCCCGATCGATTCGAGAGTGATGCGGAGATTTTCCTCACTGCGAATCAGGGCGAGCTCGGTGTTCTTTTTCTCGGTGATGTCCTCATAGGTGCCGAGGATGCCGACGATGTTTCCCGAGTCGTCACGCAGCGGGATTTTCGAAGTACGCAGCCAGATCGTTCGGCCGTCGGGCGTCGTCTGTGGTTCCTCGTAGTTGAGTTTGGCCTGCCCGAGCGACATGACTTCGTTGTCGTCCCGCCGGTAGATCGGTGCCTGTTCCCGCCAGGCCAGCTCGTAATCGGTGCGCCCGATCAACTGATCGGGCGAGTCGAGCCCCGCGTCCCTGGCAAAGGCGAGGTTGCACCCGAGGTAGCGGCCGTCGCGGTCCTTCCAGAAGACACGCACCGGGATCGTATCGAGAACATCCTTAAGGCGCGGCTGCCGATTGCCGGCAGCCTGCCGGTCGTCGCCATCATCGCCGTCCGCTGTCTCGCGACTCCTCTTCGCAAGCGTGCGTGCGGCCGCAACC
>RFJS01000321.1 GCA_003694825.1 Verrucomicrobiota bacterium
ACTTTCTGCAGTTCGGGGAAGTGTTCAATGGGGACCCTCGTTACCTGAGCCAATGGAGCACGGCCGCGGGGATCGACACCGTGCTGGATTTCGGCCTGGTCTTTCAGATGCGGGAGTTCGTGTCGCGTGGCCGGTCCTCGGATACGCTCTACAACCTTTTCGACCAGGACGATCTTTATACCGACCACGACAGCAACGCCGCATCGCTGGTGACGTTTCTGGGAAATCACGACATCGGCCGCTTCGGGTTTTTCCTGCGGGAGGACAATGCCCTGGCGCCGGACGAGCGCCTGCTCGATCTCGCGGAGTTGGGCTATGGCCTGCTCTTTACCGTGCGTGGCCAGCCCTGTGTCTACTACGGGGATGAGCAGGGGATGGTCGGCACGGGCGGAGATACCGGGGCGCGCGAGGATATGTTTGCCACGGCGGCATCCGGCTACCGCGACCTGCGGCGGATCGGGACGAGTGCCCGCGGCGATGTGGATAAGTATGACGAGGCGCATCCGCTCTATAAGATGATCGCACACCTGGCCGAGCTGCGGCGGAGCCACGCGGCATTGCGCGACGGCGCGATGTGGTTGCGGCCGGTCGGCGATCAGCGGGTGTTCGCCTTTTCGCGCGTCGATCGTGACGAGCGGCACGAATACGTGGTCGTGGCGAATAACTCGCGCACCGAGAGCGTCACCGTGACGGTGCCGACTTCGCAGGCGCCGGGTGGGCGGCTCGCGCGCGTCTTCGATTCGGAAATGCCGGGCGCGCCCGATGGGGCCGAGGTGACGGCCGACGCCCAGGGGCGGATGACGGTCCAGCTCGGACCGCTGCAGTTCGGCGTGTGGCGGGCGCGCGAGCCGCTCGGTGCGGGGACGCCCATCACCTCGCTGCAGGTCTCCGTGCCGTCAGCGAACGGGGGCGTGATCACGGTGTGGCGGGAGACGACCGAAGGGCAGTCCTTTCCATCGCGGGCGGAAGTGCGGGCCGAGCTGTCGCCGCAGCCCGACTACGCGGAAGTCACCTTCGCGCTGGAGCGCACGGATCGGCCAGGGCAGTTCGAAATCCTCGGAGTGGACGACGCGCCGCCGTATCGTGTCTATTGGCGCCCGCCGGCGGACCTGGAGCCGGGGCAGTCCTTTCGGATCGTGGCGACGGCCACGGATCGGCGCGGACACCACGCCGTCGGGTCGGCCGAGGGACTTTCGTATGCCCGCAGCGGCACGGTGGAGGTCGGGGTGAAGGGCAGCGAGATCCCGTCTTTCACGGCGATGCCGACGGGTGTATCCGTCGAGGCCGGCACGTCGGTGCGGCTGTCGGTGGCGGCGCAGGGCGTGCCGGAGCCCGTCCTCGAGTGGGTGACGAACGAGGGCGAGCCGGCCGGCGCCGGGGCGTGGATCAAGCTGCGCGAGCCCGATGAAGGCGACGGCGGGGCGTTTGCCGCCCGGGCGCGGAGTTTTGTCGCCACCGTGACGCATGTGCCGGCCGTGGTCGAGGTCGGCCCGCGCGCGCTGCCGCTGATCGTGACGCCACCGGAGAACCGACAGGTGCCGCTCGGCGGAAGTGTGGTGTTTTCCGTTGAGGTGGCTGGGGACGGCCCCTTCGCGTATCAATGGACACACGACGGGGAGCTTCTCGCCGGGGCGGACGAGCCGTCGCTCACGCTCTCGGGCGTGCGTGCGGAGGATGCCGGGCGCTACGCGGTGCGGGTGAGCAATGGAGCGGGGACGATTGAAAGTCGGCCGGCATGGTTGCTCGTCGGCGACGCGGTCGAGGGCCGGTTGGTCAATCTCTCGGTGCGTTCGCGGGCCGGCGTCGGTGACGAGACGCTGATAGCCGGGTTTGTCGTGGACGACGCCGGCGGCGGCACGACCGGAGCCCTGGTCCGGGGCGTGGGGCCGACCCTCGCGGAGTTCGATGTCGAGGCGGCACTGGCGGATCCCGAGCTGGTGCTTTTCGGACCCGACGGTGGTGAGGTCGCCGCCAATGACAACTGGGGCGGATCGGATGCGCTCGTGGAGGCCTTCGGTCGGGTCGGCGCCTTCGAACTCGCCGCTTCGGACAGCCTCGATGCGGCGCTCTCCACCGGACTGAGCGGCGGCGCCTACACGCTGCATGTGCGTGGACGCGATGGCGCGGTGGGGGTGGCGTTGGCGGAGGTGTATCGCGATGCAGCCGCTGGTGACAGCGGGCGGTTGTTGAACGTCTCGACGCGGTCTTTCGTCGGCACAGCCGACGAGAAGCTCATCGTCGGGTTTGCCGTCGATGGCACCGTGCCGAAGCGGATCCTCGTCAGGGGAATCGGGCCGACGCTGGCGATGTTCGGCGTCACCAGCGTGCTGCCGGATCCGGTGGTGAAGCTTTTTCGCGATGGAGAAGCGGCCGTGATCGCGGCAAATGACGACTGGGCCGGCGCCGCGGTGCTGGAGGACGCCTTCGGAGAGGTCGGCGCCTTCGCGCTCGCGGCGGACAGCCTGGATGCCGCGCTGGTCGAGACGCTGGCCCCCGGCAGCTATTCCGTGCACCTCGAGGGCTTCGGCGGCGATACCGGCATCGGTCTGGTGGAGGTCTACGAGCTGGGCGAGGTGCCTTGAGTTCGTTTCCCGGGGATGGGATGGAGAGCCGATGGTGGATGGGAGCAAGGGGCGATCGTCTCGAGCCCGGGACAGGCAGGGCAAACGACCCGGTGGATCGGCGGTTTTTGCGTCCGGCTCTGAGGTTTTTCCCGCCGATGCCGATTTTGAGGGAAACTCCCTGTCCTCGTGGAAGACATCTACGCAACCCTGAAGGCGGCCAACCGGCTTCCGACTCTGCCGGCCGTGGCCATTCGTATTATCGAGCTGGCCAGCTCCGAGGCGACCTCGATCGAGGATGTCGCCGAGGCGATCCAGTGTGATCCCGCGCTGACGGCACGGATCCTGAAGTGTCTCAGCTCGCCGCTGTTCGGGCTTGGGTTTGGCGGGAGCACGCTGGCCGAGGCGGTGGCGCGCATCGGCCTGCGCGGCACGCAGATGATGGCCCTCTCCTTCACCCTCGTGTCGCAAAAGCATCGGGCCGCCTGTGCGAGCTTTGCCTTCGATCGTTTCTGGTCGGAATCTCTCGGCCGGGCGGTGGCGGCCCGCTGTCTCGCGCGGCACCTGCGCGGGTGGGATCCGGAAGAGGCTTTCATCACGGGGTTGCTGGCCCGCATCGGGCAGCTGGTTTTCGCCACAGGGGCGGGAACGCGCTATGAGGCCGTGCTCAGCGGTGTGGGGGAGGGACTGGCCGCCGACCTTGCGCGGCGCGAGCGAGCGGAGTTCGGCATCGATCATCTCGAGCTTGGCGAGCGGCTCCTGCGCGACTGGCAGTTGCCCGAGATCGTCTGGAAGACCATCGGGAATCTCTCCGGGGAGGCCACCGATGTCACGCGAGCTGTGCGTATCGTGCGGATCGCCGATGGCATCGCCCAGTTTCTCACCAATGTGGCCCGGCACAACGCCGATGACGTCCGGCTGCTCACGGACGAGGCGGTCGATCAACTCGAGGTGGAGGCGGGGGATTTTCGCGAACTGCTCGAGGAGGTCGGGCAGAATTGGACGATTTACGGCCAGATGCTCTCGGTGCCGACTTCGAAGGTGCCGGATCTCGCGCTGATCGAGGAGCAGGCCGAGGAGCGGCGCATGGCGCTGGAGATCGCGTCCGAGATCGAGGTAAACAACCTGCGAGCGGAAAATGAACAGCTCGGCCAGGAGGCGCGCCGGGACCGGCTGACAGGTCTGTTCAATCGCGCCAGCTTCGACGACGCGCTTCCTCAGGCCCTGGTCGAGGCGGCCGCGACAGGGGATCCACTCACCCTGCTCATGATCGACGCGGACCACTTCAAGTCCGTCAATGACACCCACGGCCACCAGGTCGGCGACGGTGTGCTGCGGCATCTCGCCGGGATCATCCAGGCGAACCTTCCCGAGACGGCCCGGGCCTTTCGCTACGGCGGAGAGGAGTTTGCCGTGATCGCACCGGCCTGCGGGACGGAACCGGCCTGCGGGCTCGCCGAGACGATTCGCACTGCGGTCGAGCGCACCCCTTACGTCGAGGCGGCGCTTCGGCTCGATCTCACCGTCAGCATGGGGGTCGCCGTCACTGAAGTGGAGGGCGTGCCGCCGACGGCGGTCGGCCTCATCGCCTGGGCGGACGAGCGTCTCTACGAGGCCAAGCGGGGTGGGCGCAACGCCTGGCGCATCCGCCCGCCGGAGAAGACGCGTGTCGCGTGGTGGCGGCGGATCGGGCGAGTCTTTTCGCGCTCGAACTGAAAGCAGACGGCACGCCGCCGCGCCACGTGCCTGCCGGGCATCCGCGGGGGAGCAGGTGCGAGGGGGAGGGAGAGGCTGTGGTCGCGCGCATCGGCCCTTCGCCCTTGCTCGCCGTCGCGCCCGGCGCGAAGAACGAGTGTGCGCGCCATTTTTTTCAGGAGGGCGCCGGTTTATAGGTCGGCCATCCGTGATCTTCCGTAGGGGTTGTGTGAAATTTGCCGACGGTGGGCTGAAAACCTTGACGGAGATTTGACGACCACCATATCTCGTGGTCCTCGGACATCCCGACCACAATACCTTGTGGTCAGCAACTCGTGAGGAACTTTTCCTCGCCCCCCGGAGCTGGCTGCGGATTGTCGGGATCGACCGCTGCTTTTCCTCCTCTTTCCAACCTCTCTCTCGCGATCCAACCTATGAACAAGACCTACCAGATCGGCAATCGCACATTCGTGCTCGATCAGGCCAAAGCCGAGGCCGCCTTCGCCGCCAAGAAAGTCATCCTCGGGCGGGAAACCATGACCTTCAACCTCCTCCCGCTCAAATACCAGTGGGCCTACGATCTCTACCGCACGATGAAGGCCAACCACTGGGAGCCCGAGGACATCCCCATGGGCAAGGACATCGAGCAGTGGAAGGATGCCGATCTGCTCACGGACGTCGAACGGTGGATCATCATGATGGGCATCGGCTACTTCTCGGCCGCCGAGGGGATCGTCGGGGACAACATCATCCACGTCGTCCGCGAGCTCGTCACCGCGCCCGAACTCAAGCTCGTCCTCGGCCGTCACGCGCACGAGGAGAACATCCACGCCGACAGCCTCCTCTACATGATCAGCTCGCTGGGCATCAACCCCCACGAGTGCGAGGCCATGTTTGAGGACATCGAGACGATCCGCAAAAAGAACGAGTTCGTCACCCGCACCTCACACCTGTTGCGGCGCGATCTCGATCTGAACGACCCGAAGAACAAGCAGCTTTTCGGCAAGAACATCTTCGTCTTCGGCCAGTGCATGGAGGGAACGCAATTCTACGGCCTGTTCGGCATGGTGCTCTCCCTCTATCGGCAGAACAAATTTTCCGGCATCGGCCAGATGTTTCGCTACACTCTGCGCGACGAGTCCAACCACATCGAACTCTTCCGCAACCTCTTCATGGATCTTGTCAGCGAGAACCCGGAGATCTGGACTGATGAATACAAGGAAGAACTCCGGGAAACCATGCGCGAGGCCGTCGCCCTCGAAAAGGAATTCATCCGCGACTGCCTTCCGGTCAACGCCGTCGGCTTGCGCGTGGAAGACTTTCTTCAATACATCGACTACATCGCCGACCGGCGCCTCGCCGGCTGCGGTCTCGAGCCGTTGACCGGCGGCGTGGCGAATCCTCTGCCGTGGCTTGCGGAGATGATGGACATCAAGAAGGAACAGAACTTCTTCGAAGGCCGCGTCACCGAGTATCAGAAAGCCTCCGCTCTCGAAGTCGCGGACGACGACGAACTCTGATCGCCCGGTCCGCCGGACCCCCGCAAGGTATCAATTTATCAAGGACGGCTTCGGCCGTCCGCCCACCGACCCTCAACCCCAGACCAGGACACAGCCGGAATACCCCGCCTCCGGGGAAGCTCTGCCCGGCGCGGAGCCTCACCCCGACAGCACTGCGCGCTTGTTCAACCGCTTCTCCAGCCAACCAACATACCTCCTCAGCCTGCTCACAGCCATGCCGACCAACATTCAGCTCGAAGAAGATCTCACCCTCAAGCGGTTCGTCACGGTCCCGCCCGACCAGAAACCCAGCTTCAACTGGCGCGGCCTCATCCCCGACGACGAGCGCCGTCACGAGGCCATCCGCGTCGTCTGCCCGCATGGCGAGGAAGCCTTCGATCTCGGCGAAGTCGTCGACACCATCGGCCGGGGCCTCACCAACGTCCTCCTCGCCCACGAAGAGCAGGACATTTTCAATGAGCAGAACCGCAACTGGGTGGAAAAAACCGCCCGCCGTATCGCGGCCGCCCTCGAGGCGCGGCTCACCGAGGAGACGCCCGTGCGCATCACGCTCAGCGATCTCTATGCCCTCATCGAGAGCATCCTCGTCGCCGACAAGGCCTACGAAGTCGCCAAGAGCATCCTCATCCACCGCTCCCGCAAGCTCGGCGCCACCATGGGCGAACGGTTTGTGCCGGTGCGCCTGATACGTCGCAATGGGCACATCGTCCCGTGGAACGAGGCCAAGATCGAAATCGCCGTCCGCAAGGCCTTCCTCACGCTCGAGCGCGATTCCGCTCCGGCCGTCGACATCGCCCGCGCCGTCACCGAGCGCGTCCTCCAGTCCCGCCAGGCCTTCATGCACATCGAGGAAGTCCAGGACCTCGTGCAGGAAGAGCTGATGCGCCAGGGCTATTTCAAAGTGGCCGAGCAATACATCCTCTATCGAGCCCAGCGCGCTCAGATCCGCGCCCGCGAGCGCGTCGAGCCCGAGCCGGCCCCCGAACAGAATCAGCTCGTCGTGGTCAAGCGCTCCGGTGGCGAAAACTACTTCTGGGACGGCGTCGATCTGCGCAAGCGCATCGAATTCGCCCGCATCGGCCTCGATCTGTCGCTCTCGGATGACGAGATCGAGACCGAGCTTCGCCGCTCCATCTTCGATGAGATCTCGCAGAAGGATCTCAACAACACCATCGTGCTCAACGCCAAGACCCTCATCGAGCGCGACGCCGACTTTGCGAAGTTCGCCGGCCGCATCCAGCTCACCTACATCTACGAGGAAGTCCTCGGCTGGGACATCGTGCGGGACGGCATCGGCGCCCTGAAGGAATTTCATCGGCGCTACTTCCGGCACTACATTGCGCGCGGCATCGAGATCAAGCGCCTCAACCCCGCGCTCGAGTCCTACGACCTCGACAAGCTCGCCGAAGCGCTCGATCCCTCCGCCGATCTCGAGTTCGACTTCCTCGGCATCCAGACCCTCTACGATCGCTACCTCATCGTCGACAAGACCATCAAGCCGGCCCGCCGCCTCGAAACGCCCCAGCTTTTCTGGATGCGTGTCGCTATGGGCCTCTACCTCGGGGAGGCGGAAAACCGCGAGGACCACGTCCTCTCCCTCTACCAGCTCTACAAAAGCCGCCGCTTCTGCAGCAGCACCCCCACGCTCTTCAACTCCGGCACGCCGCACTCCCAGCTCTCCTCCTGCTACCTCTACTGGGTCGACGACTCCATCGAGGGCATCATGCAGCGAGGCATCGCCGAAAACGCCTACCTCGCCAAGTGGGCCGGCGGCCTCGGCGGCTCCTGGACCAGCGTCCGTGGCACCGGCGCCTACATCGCCGGCACCAACGGCGAATCCCAGGGCGTCATCCCCTTTCTCAAGCTGCACAACGACCAGCTCGTCGCCGTCAACCAGGGAGGCAAGCGCAAGGGCTCGGGCTGCGCCTACCTCGAGTCCTGGCACAACGACATCTTCGACTTCCTCGAGCTGCGCCGCAACACCGGTGACGACCGTCGACGCACCCACGACATGAATACGGCCAACTGGATTCCGGACCTCTTCATGAAGCGCATGGAGGCCCGCCAGCACTGGACCCTCTACCGCTCGTCGGAGACGCCGGACCTGCACCACCTCTACGGCCGCAAATTCGAGGAACGCTACGTCGAATACGAAAAAATGGCCGAAGAGGGGAAGATCTGGAGCAAGCGCATCCCGGCCATCGAGCTGTGGAAAAAAATGCTCCAGATGCTCTTCGAGACCGGCCACCCGTGGATCACCTTCAAGGATCCCTGCAACATCCGCTCCCCGCAGGACCACGTCGGCGTGATCCACTCCTCCAACCTCTGCACCGAGATCACCCTCAACACCGGGCCGGACGAAACCGCAGTCTGCAATCTCGGCTCCGTCGTGCTCGACAATCACCTCAAGGAGGATGGCTCGCTCGATCTCGAGAAACTTCGCGAAACCGTGCGCATCGCCATCAGGGCCCTCGACAACGTCATCGACCTGAACTTCTACCCGACCGAAGCGGCGAAGCGCTCGAACCCCCGCCACCGGCCCATCGGCCTCGGCGTCATGGGCCTGGCCAACGCCCTTTACAAGAAGAACCTGTCCTTCGCCTCAGAGGCCGCCGTCGAATTCAACGACGAGTTCATGGAGGCCATCGCCTACTTCGCCTACGAGGCCTCCAGCGACCTCGCGGCCGAGCGCGGCAGCTACTCCACCTTCAAGGGGTCGAAGTGGGATCGCGGTCTCCTGCCGCCGGATACGCTCAAGCTCCTCGCGGAAGAGCGGGGCGAGCCCATCGACGTGCCGGCCGGCGGGCGCATAGACTGGGATGCGCTGCGGGAAAAAATCCGCCGGCAGGGCATGCGCAACAGCAACGTGCTCGCCATCGCGCCCACCGCCACGATCTCCAACATCATGGGCACCTCGCCCTGCATCGAACCGACCTACAAAAACCTCTACGTCAAATCCAACCTCTCCGGCGAGTTCATCGTTCTCAACCAGTATCTCGTGCGCGACCTCAAGGCCCGCGGGCTGTGGAACCGCGACATAATCGACGACCTGAAATACTTCGATGGTGAACTCACCAACATCGCGGCCGTTCCCGATGACCTGAAGGAGAAATACCGCACGGCCTTCGACATCGACTACAAGTGGTTCATCGAGGCCGCGGCCCGGCGTCAGAAGTGGATCGATCAGTCGCAGAGCGTGAACCTCTTCATCTCCAGGCCCGACCTCAAGACCCTCTCTCACATGTATCGGGCCGCCTGGCACAAAGGGCTCAAGACCACCTACTACTTGCGCTCACTCCAGGCCTCCAACATCGAAAAGGCGACGGTCGCGGCGAAGAAGGAAGTCCGCGGTGTCATCGCCGGCCAGAACGGGGACAACGGCACCGCCCGGCGCACCTACACCGAAGCCGAGAAGCGGGCCTGCTCGCTCGAAGCGATGCGCAACGGTGAAGAATGCGAGGCGTGTCAGTAGGACGCAGCCGGGCGAAGCCTCGGGCCCGCTTCGAGGGGCACCGTTCCGAGCGAAGCGACAACCCGAGGCGCGCGAGCGCCGAGGCAAAGCGGGCCTGCTCGCTCGAAGCGATGCGCAACGGTGAAGAATGCGAGGCGTGTCAGTAGGACGCAGTCGCGTGAAGCCTCGGGCCCGCTTCGAGGGGCACCGTTCCGAGCGAAGCGACAACCCGAGGCGCGTGAGCGCCGAGGCAAAGCGGGCCTGCTCGCTCGAAGCGATGCGGATCTGGCCATGCCCCTTGCCGCAGAAAAATGCGGCAGGATCCCCTCTCTCATGGCCCGGGCATCTCTGTCGGTCGCGCTCACTCTGGAATGCGGTGCCATCCGATGAGCAGGTTTGATTCCCCCTTAAGTCTCGTCGGAGGTCCTCTGCAACGGTGACGAACGAAACTCGTGTGAGGCTCGCGCCCCTGCTGCCCGACAACGGGGCGGAGAGGTGATGCGGCTCACGCTCTTGTTTTCCCTTTCCCCCTGGTGCGGCGTGTCTTACGGCCCGCAGGCTTTTGCGATGGTTCCGGAGTTTCGTCCGGGCCGAGGAAGGATACAGAAGGAAGCGTGAGCATGCCATGTGGACCTCGGGAAGTGATGGCACTCACCATTTCCCGGGTCGCGCCATAGAGCATGGATGCTCCAGTGACCCGGATGAGACGCTCGGGGTCGTAGGGATACTTCTCGTGGACCGCGTAGTGCCCTTCGACCGCTATGCACCCTGTATAAGGTGGAGGAGCGGTCTCCTTTTGGCCGCTGAGGCGAATCACCAAACGCACTCGCCACTGTCGGGGACAATCGGACAAGGCCTCTACGTGGCGTTCCACATCGATCTGTCCCGGACCGTGGTTTTCCCCTTCGGAGGCGACAATCTGCACCTCGCGAAATACTTGAGAGAGAATCTCGAGCGGTGAGGGGCTAAGCTGCATCTTCGGCATCGCGGTCTGCGGGGCGGCGGCGGATCAACCGTGGGGAAGGTGCCTGGCGAATCGGTCGGAGATTGGTTCCCGGATCAAGCGTGATCCGTTCCTGGCTCGACGGTGCACATGGATAATGGATCCACGATACCCGATGGCCCTGTGGAACAAAGGTTTGGACAAGGTCGGCTCCGACTGCCGCCCCGGTCCGAACGAGCGTGTCGATCGTCAGATTCTCGTCGCCACTGAGCAGCTTGGTAATCCGTGACGGGCGAACGCCCATACGACGGGCGAGCTCAGAGCGACTGATGTTCTCGCGATGCATGAAGTCGAGAAGCGCCTCGACGATCTCGAGTTTCTTGCGTTCGACCTGTGACTCGATCGTCGCGAGCGATTGGGCGAATGCTTCTGCGAGAGAGTCGCGTTCGGAAGTGATTTGGATATTCATGGTCGGTCGATGAGCGTGAATGAAGCGGTTTTATCGCGCTTCGCCGCGAAATAGCGCTGCTTGATGCCTTGGGCTTTTTGAATGTCTCTCTGTTGTTGGCGCGGCGTATTCTTTTTGCCGCCGTTCGTGCAGAGGATCAGTTGTTGATCGATACCCGAGAGTGTATCGAAGAATGCATAGAGACGGATGCCATGGCGCTTGAACTCGAAGATGCCAATGGGCAGAGACTTGAAGATTTCCTGGTTGCGGCAGTCGGGGTTGTTGGCGACATGCCCGATGCGGGCGACAAGCTGCCGCCACTTGGTGCTGTCATCCTTTCGGAGCTTCTCCAGCAATTCGCGTGCGGGAGCCTTTCCATTGATCGTTAACGTGGCGACACGGAGACTTTGGCCAACGTGCAGGGTGTGGATGATGATGTCAACGGCACCTTTCACCTTTAAGTGAAATCTTGATCGGAGCACTCATCGTGCGTGCTTTTGGGGTGATTCAGATCAAACGCTCCATTGGAGCCGCATCAATGACGATTCCGGTTATCACAGAGGCAACGACGGGCGCCTTTCCCGCACCAGCACCAGCACCTCGCCACCGTTCGTGGCGAAGCCGAGGATGTAGCCGTGTGCGTTGAGGCCGGAGAGGCGGGCGGCGGTTTCCGGCTCGAAACGGCGCAGATCGTCGTCGACGACGATGGCGGCGGCACCTTCGGCCGCGAGCCACGCCGCCAGTGACTCCGGTGTCTCGAGATCGCGCTGGGGGATGCCGATGCGGACAAATTCCATGTTGGCGGCCCAGACCAGGCCGGGACCCCATGCCGCGACGCGGGTCCCCGGCGGGAAGGTCTCGGCGAGGTAATCGACCGCTTTCTGCTCGGGGTCACCGAAGGGCGTCACGGGGACGCGGAAGGCGGGCCCGGCGCGCAGCGCGAGGCTTCCGGACAGGAGGATGAGTGCGCCGGCGAGCGCGGCAGCGGGCGCATGCCGCTCCCGCAGAATGTCGTGGGCGATCCATGCGATCCACAGCGTCAGGAGCAGAACGAGCGCGGCGAACACCGCGGTGCTGTTGGGCTTGAGCAGGATCGCGGCGAGGATCGCGGCGGTGGCGAGGCCTACCGTCCACACGCGGCGCTCCCGTCGGCTGTCGAGGTTGCGGGCCCAGGCGTCGACGCCGATCGCGGCGATGGGGAACCACGCGAGGAAGGGGATGAGCAGATGGTGGGGCTGAAAACACAGCAGCACGTAGAGCCCGGCATACGCGCTCCAGGCGATGAGCAGCGCGGCGAGCGGGAGGGCGCGCCGTTGGACCAGTGCCAGCAGGCCGCGCACCGCGAAGAGCGCAAGGGCGATGCCGAGGTATTTGCCGTATCCGTCGAAGGCGTGGCCGGCGGCTGATCGGGTCAGCCGCGGGATTCGCGCGAAATAGGCGGCCGGATTGCGGGCGATGGCCCGGAAGATCGAGTCTGCGTTCTCCTCGGGAGTGCCGAAGAGACGCCGGGCCTCGATCTCGCCTTCCACGTAGGGTTGCCGGCCGCCGTAGGTGTCGGCGAAGGCCATGCCGTGCCCCTGCTCGAAGGTCGCATAGGCGCGGTGGCGTGTGCCCAGTGCCCACTCGCCCGTGACCGCGCCGTGCAGGACCACGTAGCCGCCGGTCAGTGCGAAAAATGGGAGCAGGATCGCCGGAAGGGCCTGCCGCAGGCGGCGTTCGCGCCAGGCGGCGAACGCGGCGAAGGCCGCGAAGGTGACGAACAGCACCGGGGCTTCGTTGCGGGAGAGCGCGGCGAGGCCGATGAAGGCCGACGCGCGCCAGAGCCGCTCGAATGCACCGCGGCGCATCACCGGGATCATCTCCGCCAGGGCCAGGCCGGCGAAGGCGGCAAACATGGCGTTGGTCCCGTTGTCGAGAAGCAGGACGATCGCCGGGGAGACCGCGGCCAGCGCGATGAGAATCAGCGGATGCGCTTCCTCGCGCAGGGCGCGGGCGATGCGAAATGTCGCGACCCAAAGCAGGAGAAAGAATACCCCGCGTCCGATCCAGCAGGTGTACTCAAGCCAATGGCGCGCTCCCTGGATACACAGGTAGATGACGGAATAGACGGCGTCGACCGCGGGGTTGAGGGCGTATTCGGGCAATTGCCCGGAAGCGATCAGCCGCCCCTGATAGATGTAAACGGCTTCATCCCACTTGCCGATGCGGCTCAGCGGCGGGATCAGCGCGTTGAAGACCATGGCGAGCTGGGCCA
>RFJS01000322.1 GCA_003694825.1 Verrucomicrobiota bacterium
CCGGCCGCCGCCTCGAGATGCTCACGACCGAGCCGGGATCGCTCTTCTACACCGGGCGCTATACCTCCGACGAGCTTCGTCGCGAGGACGGTACGCAGTTCGGACAGTTCCGGGCCTTCTGTCTCGAAACCTCGAAATATCCCAACGGGCCCAACATCCCCGGCGCGCCTCGCAGCATCCTGCGGCCCGGCGAAACCTACGATGAGACCACCGTCTATCGCCTGAGCTGGAGCTGATGACGGCGGGGTGCCCGGCACGTGATCACGAAACGCATGAAAGCAGCCTTCTACAAAGGAAACAAAACGATCGAAGTCGGTCCGTCCGACGCGATAAGCCCCGGTCCGGGAGAAGTCCGGCTCGATGTCGGCTTTTGCGGCATCTGCGGCACGGACCTGCACATCTTCCATGGCCACATGGACAAGCGGGTATCCATCCCGCAGATCATCGGCCATGAAGTCTCGGGTACCGTGGCGGAGGTCGGCGAAGGGGTCGACAACGTCGCCGTGGGCGACCGGGTCGCGGTGCGGCCGTTGAAATTCGGCGAGCCCGCGGCCTTCGACAAGGGCTTCCCCCACGTCGGGAAGAACCTGAAGTTCATCGGGATCGACCTGCCCGGAGGCATGCAGTCCTCCTGGACGGTGCCGGCCTACACCCTGCACAAGCTCCCGGACGCCCTCTCGCTCGAGCACGGCGCCATGATCGAGCCGGCCGCCGTTGCCTGCCACGATGTCCGCCTCGGCGAAGTCGCGGCAGGGGAGACCTGTGTCGTCATCGGCGGCGGCCCCATCGGTCTGTTGATCGCCCTCGTGGCCAAACAGAAAGGGGCTCGGGTGATACTCTCCGAAATCAATGAGCAGCGCCTCGAGCTGACGAAGTCTCTCGGTATCGAGGTGATCAATCCCACGAAGGAAAATCTCGTCGAGCGCGTGGCCGCGCTGACCGATGGCGCCATGGCCGATTGCGTTTTCGAAGTGTCCGGCTCGGCACCGGGCGTCGAGGTCATGACCGAGCTGCCCAATGTCCGCGGGCGGATCGTCATGGTGGCCATTCATCCGCAGCCCCGCCCGGTGAATCTCTTCAAGTTTTTCTGGTCCGAACTCCGGCTGATCGGCGCGCGCCTCTACGAGGAGCAGGATTTCGAGGAAGCCATCAGCCTGGCGGCTTCCGGCGTGCTGCACCTCGACCGCCTCATCACCCGCGTCGATCCGATCGACGAGGTGCAAGCGGCATTCGAGGCGATCGATGCCAACCCCGGCGGCATCAAATACCTCATCAAGTGTAATTGAAAACCGAGCACGAAAGACAATCTCGCATGAGCATACTCAACAAATTCGATCTCTCCGGAAAGGTCGCTCTGGTCACCGGCTGCAAGCGCGGCATCGGTCGGGCCATGGCGGTGGGCCTCGCCGAGGCCGGCGCGGACATCATCGGCGTCTCCGCCTCGCTCGAGCTCGAGGGCAGCGATGTCGAAAAGGACGTCACCGCCCTCGGCCGGAAGTTCTCTGCCTATCAATGCGACTTCGGCGACCGCAAGGCGGTCTACGCCTTCATCGAAAAGGTCAAGGCCGAGCATCCGCGTATCGACATCCTGGTGAACAATGCCGGGACGATCCTGCGCAAGCCGGCCGCCGAGCACCCGGATGAATACTGGGACAAGGTGACCGAGGTGAACCTCAGCGCCCAGTTCGTCCTCACTCGGGAATTCGGCCGGGACATGGTCGAGCGCGGCAGCGGGAAGATCATCTTCACCGCCTCGCTGCTCACCTTCCAGGGCGGCATCACCGTGCCGGGCTACGCCGCCAGCAAGGGCGGCATCGGCCAGCTCACCATGGCCTTTGCCAACGAGTGGGCGAGCAAGGGCGTCAACGTCAACGCCATCGCTCCCGGCTATATCGCGACCGACAACACCCAGGCTCTTCGTGACGATCCCGTCCGCCGCGAGCAGATCCTCGCCCGCATCCCGGCCGGACGCTGGGGCGAGCCCGAGGACTTCAAGGGGCCGGTCGTCTTTCTTGCGTCGGACGCCGCTGAATACGTGCACGGCGCGATTCTCCTCGTCGACGGCGGCTGGATGGGCCGCTGACCGGTTTCCGTCCGCCCGCGTTCTCTGCAACCCACCACGACACCCATCACCACACCCACCATGGCATCAATGAAGGAAACCAAAGACGGCCGCGTCCACTACCGTATGTTTATCAACGGCGAGTGGTGCGAAGCCTCCAACGGCGAGACCATCGAGGTCGAGAACCCGACCAACGAGGAGATCATCGGCACCGTGCCCAACGGCAATGCCGACGACGCCCGTGCCGCGCTCGAGGCGGCGAAAGCCGCCCAGCCGGCATGGGCCGCCATGCCGGCCGTCGAGCGGGGCAAGATCCTCGCCCGATTCGCCGAGCTCATTCTCGCCAACCAGGAGGAACTTGCCCGCCTCTGCACCACCGAGATGGGCAAGACCCTCGCGCTCGCCCGCGGCGAGATCGCCGTCTCCGCCGATTTCATCAACTTTCCGGCCCAGGCGGCCCGGCGGATCGAGGGCGACATCTATCCCTCGGACAACCGCGACGAGCACATCTGGATCCACAAGGTGCCCTATGGGGTGACCGTCGGCATCACCGCCTGGAATTTCCCGGTCGCCCTCGCGTGCCGCAAGATCGGTCCGGCCCTCACCACCGGCAACACCATGGTGGTGAAGCCGCCATCGGTCACACCGATGGCCACGCTCGAGCTCGGACGCCTCGCCAATGAGGCCGGGATTCCGCCGGGCGTGCTCAACATCGTCACCGGCGGCGGTTCCACCATGGGCACCGAGCTGGTGAAGAACAAGATCACCCGTCTCGTCACCATGACCGGCAGCACCGGCACCGGACAGCAGATCTTCCGCGACTGCGCGGACAATCTCACCGCCGTCCGGCTCGAGCTCGGCGGCAAGGCGCCGTTCATCCTCATGGAGGACGGCGACGTGGACAAGGCGGTCGAAGCCGCCGTGATCTCGCGCCACCTCAACAGCGGCCAGGTGTGCACCTGCCCCGAGCGCTTCTATATTCACGACGCGGTCTACGACGAGTTTGTCAGCAAATACGTCGCCGCGTGCCGCAAGCTCAAGGTCGGCGACCCCATGCAGCCGGATACCGATATCGGACCGAAGGTGAACGCCCACGAGACCGCCGAGGTCGAGCGGGTCGTCCGCGAGGCGATTGCCATGGGGGCGAAGCTCGAGTGCGGGGGAAGCCGCCCCGGGGGAAGCCAGTTCGAGAAGGGGCATTGGTTTGAGCCGACGGTTCTCACGAATTGCACCCACGAGATGGAGGTCATGCGCGATGAGGTCTTCGGCGTGGTCAGCCCCATCATGCGCGTTTCCAGCTTCGAGGAGGCGCTCGAGCTGGCCAACGACAGCGACTACGGGCTTTCCGCGTTTCTCTTCACCAAAGACCTCCGGCGCGTGCACCGTCTCGTCCTCGAGCTCGATTTCGGCGAGGTCTACGTGAACCGTCCGATGGGCGAGCAGCGCCAGGGCTTCCACAACGGTTACAAGCTCAGCGGCACCGGTGGTGAGGACGGCAAGTATGGCATGGAGAACTACCTCGAGAAGAAGACCTTCTATGTGAACTTCGGGTGAGCCGCCGTCGCCCGTCCCACCGAGACAAGAGCATGAGCAAAATCGTCAATATCACATCCAGACTGTTCAATGTGCCGCTCCCCGAGGTCCTCGTGGACGCCAAGCACGGCGATCATACCCACTTCCAGCTCGTCACGGCCACCGTCGAGCTCGATGACGGCAGCGTCGGCACCGGCTACACCTACACCGGCGGCAAGGGCGGCACCGCCATCAAGGCGATGATCGACGATGATCTCACGCCGGCGCTCATCGGCAAGGACGGCACGGATGTCGAAGGCATCTGGGACTTCTGCGAGTGGCATATCCACTACGTCGGGCGGGGTGGCATCGCCTCGTTCGCCACCGCCGCGGTGGATATCGCCCTGTGGGATATCCGGTGCCGCAAGGCGGGCAAGCCGCTCTGGCAGATGGCCGGCGGCACGGGCAATACGTGCCGGGCCTACGGCGGCGGGATCGACCTGCTCTTCCCCCTGCCGAAACTGCTCAAGAACATCGAGCGCTACCTCTCGATGGGCTTCGAAGGCGTGAAGATCAAAATCGGACGCGAGAACCTCGACGAGGACATCGAGCGCATCGCGGCCGTGCGCGATTTCATCGGTCCGGATGTCACCTTCATGGTCGACGCCAATTATTCGATGAGCGTCGAGAAGGCGATCGAGTGCGCCAACCGTTTCAAGCCCTATGATATCTACTGGTTCGAGGAGCCCACGCTTCCCGATGACTACCAGGGGATGGCGCGCATCGCCGAAGCGACCGGGGTGCGCCTCGCCATGGGCGAGAATCTGCACACGATTCACGAGTTCGGCTACGCTTTCGCCCAGGCGAAGCTCTCCTTCATCCAGCCGGATGCCTCCAACTGCGGCGGGATCACGCCGTGGTTGAAGGTCGCGGAAATGTCGCGCCAGTATGGACTGCCGATCTGCTCGCACGGCATGCAGGAGCTGCACGTCAGCCTTGTCTCGGCCCAGCCCAATGCCGGATGGCTCGAATATCATAGTTTCCCCATCGATCAATATACGCTGCGTCCGCTCGTCATCGAGAACCATCGTGCCGTGGCTCCGGATACGCCGGGCATCGGCGTGGAGTTCGACTGGGATGCGCTCGCGCCCTACGAACACGGCAAGGCGCTCATCGGTGGCTGAGCCAGACCGCCACCGGGCGACGCGCATGCGGCCCGGTGGACGGCGGCGGTTGCGGATCACGATCGGTTTTTCAGGTCAGCAAGGGCAGGGGGGCTTCGGGAGCACGCTCTGAGCGCTCGAGGCTCCCCTATGCTCTTTCGGCAGAGGAGGAGCGCCCGCGCGAAGCGGCGGGTGATTTCCCCGCGCGGGCGCGGGGTCGCCCGGGAACGACTTCATGCGATGGGCTGAAGAGGGAGCTTTGAACTGATTAAATTCCGCAGCGGGGAAAAGGCATGTTGACTTGCGATGTATATTGCATGCAATAGACGGTCTAAGGGCGCGTCTAATAAGTCCC
>RFJS01000323.1 GCA_003694825.1 Verrucomicrobiota bacterium
CGGCCCAGCAGGGCCGGGAGCACATTGCTGCCGTCGCGTCCGGCGTCCGGCGGCATCGGCTCGCCGATCAGCGCGGCGATCGAGGCGAACAGATCCACCTGGCTGACGATCGCCTCCGAGATCCCCGGCTCGACATGCCCCGGCCATGACACGATGAACGGCACCCGCGTGCCACCCTCCCACCGGCTGTATTTGCCGCCGCGCCAGGGGCCGGCCGGCCGGTGCTCGCCGCGCCGCTCCCAGGCTCCGTCCCAGTAACCATCGAAAACCACCGGGCCGTTGTCCGACGTGAGAATAATGAGTGTGTCCTCGTATTCGCCGAGCCGCTTGAGGGTCTCCACCAACCGCCCCACACACCAGTCGAACACCGCGAGCGCGTCTCCGCGCGGACCGAGCGGTGTCGCGCCCTGAAAGCGCTCGTGCACGACTCGCGGCACATGGTTTTCGTTCGGCGCGTAATACAGGAAGAACGGGCGGTCATGGTGGCGTTCGATAAACTCGACCGCCTTGCGCAGATACGTATCGGCCATGTCCTCGTCGCGAAAGCGCGCCGACTTGCCCCCTGACATGAATCCGATGCGGCTGACACCGTTGACGATCGTCCCGGAGTGTTGCTCATCGGCCTGCACGCGCAACAGATGCGGATGGCTGAGGCCGGTGGGATCATCACCGACCGGTTCCTGATAATTCACCCGCACCGGATCCGCCGGATCGAGCCCCACGATTCGACCGTTTTCGATATAGACCGAGGGCACCCGGTCCGCGGTGGCCGCCATGTTGAACGCATAGTCGAACCCCACCTCATTGGGGCCGGGCGCGATCGGACCATTCCAGTCCAATGGCTCATCCGGCCGGCCCAGCCCGAGATGCCATTTGCCCGACATGCCCGTGGCGTAGCCCTGCGCCTTGAGAAACGAGGCGATCGTCGGCCGGTCCGGATCGATGATGAGCGGCGCGTTCCCCGGGAGTATCTTCGCCGCGCGATTGCGAAACGCATACTCTCCGGTCAGCAACGAGTAGCGGGACGGCGTGCACGTCGCCGCCGTGCTGTAGCCCGAGAGAAACCGCACGCCCGCCTCCGCCAGCGCGTCGATGTTCGGCGTCTGCACAGCCGTCGCGCCATAACAACTGAGGTCACCGTAACCGATGTCGTCGCCGTAGATGATGACGATGTTCGGCCGCTCACCCGCGGACGACGCCGGCACCAGACCCGGCATGAAGACTCCGGCCAACAGCAAGGCAAACGCACGGCTCCAAAGTTTTTTCATCGGGATTGTCCTTTCCGTTTCTCTGTCGTTGCACCGCCCTCATCGCCGGTCCGGTCGCCGTTGTCCGGCTCGAAGTGGATGCGAAAGGCATACGCCGCCGCCCCGGATTCACCCGCGTCAATCGCCAGGTGGAGGCCGTCATCGGCCTGCCGCCATCGCACCGTGGACCGGCCGCCGAGATACTCGACCTGTCCCACCGGCCGCGCCTCCCAGGGGTTGCCCAGCGCCAGCGACTCGATGCGGAAACGCCCATCCTCCGGCCACCCGAGGGCGATCGCGTAGAGGGTATCGCCCCGCGTGGTGAAGCGAATGTCGCGCGGCCCGGCCTCGGCATTGCGCTTTTCGGAGTGGTGCCCGCGCTCCACACGCGTCGGCCCCTCTCCGTGAATCTTCCAGGGACGCGTCCCGTAGATAGCCTCGCCGTTCACCTTCAGCCACGCCCCCATTTCCCGCAGTATCGCCTCGGCCGGTGCCGGGATGGTCCCGTCGGCCTTCGGGCCGATATTGAGCAGCAGACAACCGTTCTTGCTCACGATGTCGATCAGTTCATCGAGCAGATAGTCGGCGGACTTGTATTGCTCGTTTTCGATATAGCCCCAGGAAATCCGGCCGACCGAAGTGTCCGTCTGCCACGGGTACGGATAGATCTGGTCCATCCGACCCCGCTCGATGTCGAGCACGATGACGTCCTCCGGGAACCGGTGGTATTTCATGTTCTTGTCCTGAAACACCACCTCCTTTCCCCATTCCAGACCCTTGTTGTAGTAGTAGGCCAGAGTCTTCAGGTGCAGCGGCTCGAAGCCCGGCTTGTCGAAGCCGAAGTCGAACCAGATGAGATCCGGCTCATACTGATCGATGATGTCGGTCGTCCGGTCCCACCAATGATCCAGAAATTCCTGGCTCGGCAACGAATCTTCCGGAACCGGCTTCCAGTAGAGATCGAAATAGCGCGGATCGTTCGTGTCCCATGCCGGGTCCGTCCTTTTGTAATAGATACGATTGAGCGCATAGTGCGAGGAGACGCCGAACTTCAGGCCCGCTTTTCGACACGCGTCGGCGAGCATGCGCATGGTGTCCTTTTTCGGCCCCATGTTGACGACGTTCCAGCGGGTGTGATGGGAGTTGTACATGGCGAAGCCGTCATGGTGCTCCGCCACCGGCACGACATACCGCGCTCCCGCCTCTTTGAAGAGGCGCACCCACGCCTCGGCGTCGAAGCGCTCCGCCTTGAACATCGGGATGAAGTCCTTGTAGCCGAATACCGATGGATCTCCGTAGTGCTCGCGGTGATAGGTGTAGGGCACCATCCCGCCTTTCTGCCACTTCGGATCAAAGATCCCCTTGGGATACTTCTCGCTGCTGTAGGCCGGGACGGCATAGGGGCCCCAATGCAGAAAGATGCCAAACTTCGCATCGCGAAACCAATCCGGCACGCGGTAGTGCGCCCGTATCTGCTCGAAATCCTCCTCATAGCGGAAGGCGTCGCCACCAGCCGGCGCGCCGCCTGCCCCGCCGCCCCAGCCAGCCACCGCTGCCGACAGGAAAAGGCTCACGGTGGCGACGATTCGGGTGCAGTCTGAGCGATGGTTCATCGCCTGTAAACCGATGCGGTCCGCCGGCCTTTGCAAGCAGCCAGCGGACCGTTCTGGTTGAAACATTTTAAACAGGCTCGGCCGAAACCCGCGATGAGCCCCTCGCGGTCACCGGCGCCGCCACGCTATTCGTCCGCGGCGAACCGGATCCGGAAGACATAGGCCGCCTCACACGGCTTCCCGGTGCCGACTTCGATCACCAGGCCCTCGTCAGTCTGCGTCCAATCCGCCGGCACCCCGCCGCTCACGAAGAAAACCGAGGCGACACGGCGGGACTCGTAGGGATTGCCCCGGGCCAGGGATTTCACCACGAAGCGGCCGTCCTCCGCCCAGCCGAGCGCCGTCGCGTAGAGCACACCGTTCTTCTGCGTGAAGCGAATGTCCGCCGCGAGGTTTTCCTGGTTGAACTTCTCCGAGTGATGCCCGCTCGCCACCTTCGTCGGTCCCTCTCCGAAGATCTTCCACGGACGCGTCCCGTAGATCGCTTCACCGTTGAGCCGGAGCCAGTCGCCGATATCCAACAGAATCGACTCTGCCTGCCAGGGGATCGTGCCGTCCGCCTTCGGACCGATGTTCAGCAACAGATTTCCATTCTTGCTGACGATGTCGATCAACTCATCGATCAGGTACCCGGCGCTCTTATACTCCTCGTCGCGGATGTAGGACCAGTCCTTCTTTCCGATCGATGTATCCGTCTGCCAGGGCAGCTCGCGAATCCCCGAGAGCCGGCCTCGCTCGATATCGAGGACGATCAGATCCTCCGGGAAGGACTTCACCGAACGGTCCCAGACAAACACTCCATCGACCCGTTTCGCCCGGTTCATGTTCTTGTCCTGAAAGACGACCTCCTTGCCCCACTCCAGGCCCTTGTTGTAGTAATAGGC
>RFJS01000324.1 GCA_003694825.1 Verrucomicrobiota bacterium
ATACCGCGAGAGTTCGCAGGAGAGGGAAGGCGTGCGGGGTCTTCATAACCATGGGTGCCGTGGCTCTATACCTGCCGGAGTGTGGCGGCCATCGCTTTCGCCCGCGCATTTGTTCGAGCGTTAGAGTAGATGGGTGTGGCGCTCGGAGCGCCGGCCGGCCCCGTTTGCGTCGGAGTCTTGATCGAGATCAAGGCGGGCGGTGGCCGCAAACGTCGTGAATGAACGCGTCCCTCTGCAGGGACTCGAGGCCGGCAAGGCCGTCTACCTCTCGACCTGTGCCGCCTGCCACCAGCCGACGGGCAAGGGGCTCCCCGGAGCCTGCCCGCCGCTCGCCGAACTGAAGATCGTATCGACCCGTGGCATGGCCGTGGATACGCAGGGATATCATCCCGAGCCGCGCGTCGCCGCTATCGTGGCGAGCCACGAACACCCGGAATTCATCGTCAATGTGAAGGAAACCGGCCGCATCCTGCTCGTGGACTACCGCGATATCGACAACCTGAAGGTGACTACGCTCGACGCCGCGCGCTTCCTGCACGACGGCGGTTGGGATGCGACCCACCGCTACTTCCTCACCGCCGCGCTCGTTTTTTTGATTGGCGGCGGGTGGATGGGAGAAGAGGACGGACTTGACGGCGGGGCGGTGTGAGGCGGGGCGGGCAAGCTGCCCGCCCAGACGGGGTGATGGGACAGGCAGGGCTGCCTGTCCCCACTGTTTGCAAGGACAGGCAGGGCTGCCTGTCCCCACTGTTTGGAAGGGCAGGCAGGCTGCCTGCCCCCACGGGGCTCAGTTGGCGGACTTTTCGCGCATCATGAGTTTGCGCGTGGCGATTTCCTCGCGGATGCGGGCGGTGAAGGCATCGAGCGGGATGGCGCCTTCGTCGCCGGTGAAGCGGGAGCGCACGGAGACGGTGCGGGCGTCGCGGTCCTTGCCCCCGACGATGAGGGCGTAGGCGGCTTTTTCGAGTTCGGCACGACGGATCTTGGCGCCGAGCTTGTCGGCGCTGGCGTCGACGGTGACGCGGACGCCGGCGGCCTTGAGGGTGTTTTCCACCTCGGCGGTGTAGTCGGCGAACTTTTCGCTGACCGGGAGGATGCGCACCTGCTCGGGCGCGAGCCAGACGGGGAAGTCACCGCCGAAATGTTCGATGAGCAGCCCGACGAAACGCTCCATGGAGCCGAAGGGCGCGCGGTGAATCATCACCGGGCGGTGCGGTTGGTTGTCGGGGCCGATGTAGGAGAGGTCGAAGCGGCGGGGGAGGTTGTAGTCGACCTGGACCGTGCCGAGCTGCCACTCGCGGCCGATAACGTCGCGCACGACGAAGTCGATCTTGGGTCCGTAGAAGGCGGCTTCGCCGGCCTCTTCGGAGAAGGGAACGCCGAGCTGTTTGGCGGCTTCGCGGCAGGCGGCCTCGGCCTTGTCCCAGAGTTCGGGTTCGCCGGTGTATTTGGCGGAGTCGGGGTCGCGCAGGCCGATGCGCACGCGGTAGTCGGACATGCCGAGGGTGGTGAGGACGATTTTCACGAGCGAGAGGCAGCCCATGAGCTCGGCCGGGACCTGATCTTCGGTGCAGAAGAGGTGGGCGTCGTCCTGGGTGAAGCCGCGGACGCGGGTCATGCCGTTGAGTTCGCCGGACTGCTCCCAGCGGTAGACCGTGCCGAACTCGGCGAG
>RFJS01000325.1 GCA_003694825.1 Verrucomicrobiota bacterium
AGGTTGACCGGACGGGTATTCGAATCGATCACGAGCGTCTCGGTGGCCGTGCCCGCGTAGTTGTCATCCACGATGGTCGCGATAACTTCGTAGCGGCCGATCGCGGACGGCACGGTGGTGGATCCGTCGTAGGTCACCTCGACCGCAAGGCCAGAGGGGTCCGTGGTCACGGTGACGGGTTTCGGCGATCCGTCGGCGATCTGGTAGATGCCGGTGATCTCGACGGAGACCGGGGCCTTGCTGATGACCAGCGTCCCGGTGGCCTGGCCTTCGTAGTTGGCATCGCTGACCGTGGCGACCACGGCATAGCTGCCGGCATTGGTCGGTGCGGCGGCGCTGCCATCGTAGGTGATATTTACCGTGAGTCCGGCCGGATCCGTGGTGGCCGTCACCGTCTTCGCGGTGCCGTCATATGTCTGCGCAAGGCCGGAGAGCGACACGGTGGCCGTGGCCTTGTTGATACTGGCGGTGGCCGTCGGCTGCACGAGCTGGTAGTTCGGAGCGTCGGCCCCGGCCAGCGCCAGGCCGGAGATGTGCACGGTCTTGCCCGTGCCCGCGGCGGCATTATCAAATTCGCCGGTGGCGCCGCTCGCATCGAGCGTGACATCGTCGCCCGAAACCACGCCGACAAGGGCGGCTGCCGAGGTGTCGATCGTGGCGGCCGTCGTGCCGTCATAGGTCTTGTCGGCCGCCGTCACGCCGGTGACTGTGAGCGGCTTTTTGGTGATATGCGCGGTCGTGGTCGGCGCGGTGATGGTGTAGTTGCCACCATCGGCGCCGCCGAGGGACAGGCCGACAATGGTGACCGGCTTGTTCGAACCGACATTCTTGTCGGCGAAGCTGCCGGAGGCGCCACTGGTGACCAGGGAGACATCGTCACCTGTGAGGACGCCCGAGAGGGAGGCGCCCGAGGCGTCGATGGTGGTCGTGGCGGTGCCGTCGTAAACCTTGTCGTTGGCGACGATACCCGAGACGGTGACCGCGGCCGGCGTGATGTCGGCCGTAACCGTCGGCGCGGTGAGCGCGTAGTTGCCCGCGTCGGCGCCGCTGAGCGCAAGCCCGGCGATGGTGACGATCTTGTTCGCACCGACCGTCTTGTCGGCAAAGCTGGCCGTGACGGACGAGGTATCGAGCGAAACATCGTCGCCCGGAAATACCGGGGTAACGGACGCCCCGCTCGTGCTGACGGTGGCGGCGGTAGTGCCGTCGTAGACCTTGTCGGCGGCCGTGATGCCGGTGACGGCGAGGCTCGCCGGGGTGATGTCGGCGGTGAGCGACGGCTGCGTCAGCGTGTAGTTGCCGGCATCGGCACCGCTGAGTGCAAGGCCGGATACGGTCACGGGCCTGGCATTGCCGACATTCTTATCGGCGAAGCTGGCGCTCGCACCAGAGGCATCGAGGCTGACAACATCACCCGAGACAACACCGACGAGCGTGGCCGCGCTGGTATCCAGCGTCGCCGTGGTCGTGGCGTCGTAGACCCGGCTGTTGGCCACGACTCCACTCACGGTGATCGTGAGTTTGTTGATCGTAGCCGTCGCCGACGGCTGGGTGAGCGCATAGTTGCCGGCATCCGCACCGGAAATCGTGATACCGGTGATCGTGACGGGCTTGTTTGCGCCGGCGGTCTTGTCGGCAAAGCTGCCGGAGGCGCCGGAGGTATCGAGCACGACCGTGTCGCCGGAAACGACGCCGACGAGGCTCGCCCCGGAAAGGTCGAGGGTCGCGGCCGTAGTGCCGTCATAGTCGCGATCCAGGGCCGTGACGCCTGTCACGCTCAACGGCGCGGGCGTGATGCTGGCCGTGGTGGTGACGGGCGAGAGCACGTAGTTGCCCGCGTCCGGACCGCCGAAGGAGACACCGGAAATCGTCACCGTCTTGCCGCTGCCGACCGTCTTGCTGGCGAAACTGCCGGTCGCCATACTCGTATCCAGGGTGACGCTATCGCCGGAAACGACGCCGACGAGGGTGGCGCCGGACGTGGAGATCGTCGCGGCGGTGGTGCCGTCATAGACTTTGTCCGCAGCGGTAATCCCGGAGACCGAGAGGGTCGCCGCGGCGATGTCGGCCGTGGCCGAGGGCTGAGTCAGCGAGTAGTGGCCGGCATCGGCGCCAGTGATGGCGAATCCGGTGATCGTCACCGTCTTTCCGGCACCGATGTTTTTGTCGGCAAAGGTGCCCGCGGCCGCGCTGGCGTCGAGCACGACATCGTCGCCGGATGCGACACCGACCAGTGCCGCGCTCCCGGTATTGAGCGTGGCGGCCGTCGTGCCATCGTAGATCTTGTTGTTCGCCGTCACGCCGCTGATCGTCAGCGGGGCCTTCGCGAGCGTGATCTCGAGGTTGGCGCTACCCACATTGCCGGCGACGTCGCTCGCCGTGATCGTGGCGTTAAACACGCCCGAAGTGGTCGGCGTGCCGGAGATCTCACCGGTGCCGCTGTTCACACTGAGGCCGGCGGGAAGCCCGGACGCGCCGAACGCGGTGGCTCCGCCGCTCGCTGTGATCGTGTAGGTGAGCGCCTGCCGGTAGACGCCACTGGCCGTCGAAGCGCTGGTGATGACCGGGGCGGTGTTGTCGATGTTGTAGGACTCGCCTGCGGTGAAACCGCCGGAGATCGCGTTCTGATAGTCGTCCTCGATACCGGTTCCGGAGGCGTTGAGATCGAGCCGCATGGAGCCATCGCCGGCCACGGAGGTGACCGTCACGTCGATCGTGGAACCGCTCGCGGCGGAAACGGCGCTGATCGTGCCGGAGGCGGTGCCGCCGACGGTCAACGTGAAGTCGCTCACGTCCACGTTGTTGACGTTCTTGTTGAAGGTGACGCGGAAGACCACGGTATCGGCATTCGTATCCGCCGCCGTCGGATTCTGGCGCGTGATCGAGGTCACCGCCGGCACCGGAGTATCCGTGAGGGCCACGATGCGGTCGGCTTCCGCCGGCACCATCCAGATCGTCTGGTCTTCATAAACGGCGCCGGCAAAGGCCCCGGCGCCCTTGGTAAAGCCGGAGGGCCAGTTGGCGTGGGCGGACATCGCGCCGGTGGCCTTGTCGAGTTTGACGACGCGATCAGCGCTGAAGGGGACGAGCCAGATATCGTCTCCATCGTAGACGGCGCCGGCAAAGGCGGCGTTGGCCTTGGTGAAGCCCGACGGCCAGGTATTGAAACCTTCCATGCTGCCATCCGCGACGTTGATGCGGATCACGCGGTCGGCATTGTAGGGCGCGAGCCAGACATACGTGCCATCGAACGTGCCACCGGCAAAGGCCTGGGTGTTCTTGGTGAAGCCCGCCGGCCAACCGAGATGCTCGGCCATGGAACCGTCCGCGGTATTGACCGAAATGACACGGTCCGCGTCGAACGGAATGAGCCAGAGTTTGCTCCCGTCGAAGACACCACCCCAAAACGAATTCGAGCCCTTGGAAAAGCTGCCCGGCCAGGTGTTGAAACCGGTCATGGAGCCGTCGGCCGGATCGATCCGCACGACCATGTTCGCGTTCAGCGGCACGAGCCAGATGTAGGTTCCATCAAAGACACCTCCGGCAAAATTGGCGCCGTTCGCCGTGACATTGTGCCCGCTCGGCCAGCCGGCGAAGGTCGTCCGCGAACCGCTGGTGGGATCGACCCGCAATACCTTCGTGGCTCCAAACGGGACAAACCAGATGTAAGTCCCGTCGTAGACGCCGCCGACGAACTGCTCGCTGGTGGTGCCCACGTCCGGGATAGTGAAGCCGGTCATCGCTCCCGTGGCCTTGTTAACGCGGATGATCCGGTCGGCATCGGCCGGGGCGAGCCACAGGTTGGTGCCGTCGGTGACGGCGCCGCGGAAATGAATGGTGCCGATATTGGCGTCGCCGGGAAAGGCGCTGTTCCCCGTCATGGCGACGGTGTCGCCGATCGGGGTCTGCGTGACCGTTCCGGAGAACGAATAGCCGTCCTGGCTATAGGTCTGCGCAAGCACCTCGGTAAAAGCGCCTGCGAGGAAGGCCACACTCGCCGCGAACAAGCCGACGACCCTGAGGAAGGCATGCCGCGAAGATGTCATGGGCAATGAGGATGATGAGTTGGGATTCATACGACGAGCAGGTTTGAGAGACTAAAGAATCGGCACGTCACCACCGCGCTTGCGTGGTGCGGGAAAATTGCGTCGCCCGGCGCCGCGCGGGAATGCCGGGCGACCGGGCTCGGTGGGCTTGCGGGAGGTTATCACGGTCCGTTTGGCGTGAGATCGACTCTTTTGCCGGCGCACTTGAGAGAAATTACCCAGGTCCACCGGGCGATTTTCTTCAATTCATCGACCGCTGCCCTCGCTCGGCCTCGATGCTGGCATGAGCGCGCTCGAGCGCCGCCACGACGGCCTTCACCGCAGGCGGCTGGTAGTAAACTTCGTTGTGACCGGCCTCGACTTTCACAAACTCGAATGTGTCTCCGAAGTATGGCGACCAACCAAAAGCGCCGTCAGGCCACGTTCCATTCATGCCCAGTTCCTCCCCGCGCGTGATGCCTGTCCCGATGAATAAGACCGGGACGCCTTCCGGAAGCCGCACGCGATAGCGCCACACCGCGGCCACCGCGGCGATGATGGCGTGCTCCTCCCGGTGCTCCGGTCGCATGCGAATGCCGAGCAGGGCGCACAGGCGGATCCACACCCGCCGCTTGCGTCCGCCCCGCTGGCGCAGGGTCTCGTCCCAGAAGGAGTAGTCACGCGTCTTCTCGAAGACCGGTGAACTGACGTTGGGCAAGTCGAAGAGAACCAGTTGCGCAACCCGCTCTCCCGCCCGGATCAGCTGATGGGCCATTTCGATCGCGACGATCCCGCCGATACAGTGTCCGCCCAGGATGTAGGGCCCGCGCGGTTGCACGCGCCGCACCCGCTCGAGGTAGTGCGCGGCCATGCCCTCGATCGTCCGATGTCCACGGCTGCCATCGAGGCCGTCCCATTGCAGGCCATAGAAGGGTTGATCCTCGGGGAGCTGCCGCGCCAAAAGCGGAAAACTGCCCACATTGCCCGCGCCTCCGTGGACACAGAAAAACGGTGTCTTCTCCCCGTGTTCGCGGATCGGGACCAGAGAGTCCCAGGCATCCGGCTGCTTCGCGTGCCGTGCGATGACCTCGGCCAGCGTTTCCACCGTCGAAGCTCGGGCCAATGCGCCGAGGGGGATATCCTCGCCGAACTCCCGCCGCACTTCATTGAGCATCTCCACGGCCAGCAGGGAGGTGCCGCCCAGATCGAAGAAATCGTCACGCACCCCGATCCGCGGCACGCCGAGGAGCCGTTCCCAGATCCACGCGAGAATGCGCTCGGTGTCATTGCGGGCCGGCATGTATTCCGCCGTGAGAACGCTGCGATCGAACGCCCGCTCCGGCAGCGCCTTCTCGTCCACTTTCCCGCTCGGGGTCAGCGGGAAGCTCTCCAGGCGCACGTAGTGCGTCGGCACCATGTAGTCCGGCAGCCGGGCGCGCAGCCATTGCCGCAGCGCTGCCGGCTGCGCCCCGCTCTCGCCGCCTGCTCGCGGCACATAGTAGGCCACGAGGCGTTCGCCGCCCTCTTCCACCGGCCGGATCGTGACCACGGCCTGGGCCACCTCCGGGTGGCTCGAAAGCACCGCCGCGATCTCACCGGGCTCGATCCGATACCCGCGAAACTTCCGCTGCCGGTCCATCCGGCCGAGAAAGGCGATGTTTCCGTCCTCCAGACGCATCGCCAGGTCTCCGGAGCGATACAGCCGCCCCCCCGCCGGCGAAAACGGATCGGCAACGAAACGCTCGGCTGTGAGATCGTCGCGTCCGAGATAGCCGTCGGCGAGACACACGCCGCTGATATACAGCTCGCCCGGCACGCCGACGGGCACCGGCTGCCTGTGGGCGTCGAGAATATGGATCTGTGTATTGGCGATCGGCCTGCCGATCGGGGGCAGCACCGGCCAGGATGCGGCATCACCGGAGAGTCGATACGCCGTGACGACGTGCGCCTCGCTGGGACCATATTGATTTTCGAGCAGGCACCCCGGATGCGCGGCAAAGAAACCGCGCACCGCCTCGTCGACCTTCAACTGCTCGCCGGCGGTATAGACTTCGCGCAGGGACAATTCCTCCGCGGCAACGCCGGCGGCCATGGCCGCCTCGCACAGCCCCCTCAGCGCGACAAAAGGCAGAAAGATCCGCTCGATGCGCCGATCGCGGATGTATTCAAAAAGTGCCCCCGCCACGCGCCGCGTCGCCTCATCGATGAGCACGAGAGTG
>RFJS01000326.1 GCA_003694825.1 Verrucomicrobiota bacterium
AGCGTGTTGCCGAGCATGCGCCGGGCATACTCGATCGCTTCTTCACGGGTCCTGGCGAGCTTGACGCCGCCCTGAAAGCCGTCGGTGAAGGTGCCCTTGCCGCGTCCGCCGGCGTGGATCTGCGATTTGACGACATAGGGCGGTTTGATGGCGTCGAGCGCGGCATCGAACTCCGAGAGATCTTTGACGGCGACGCCGCGAGGACAGGGGACGCCGAATTGTTCGAACAGCGCCTTGGCCTGATACTCGTGGATGTTCATGTTGTTTGACTATAGGTTGGTTGGGTGAGCGGCAATGGAATTGCCGGGGGGAAACTCGATCAGGGAGCCGGGCTGATGCCTCCGGAGAGGAGCTGCCGGGTGAGGAAGGCGGCCTGCTGGCTGCTGATTTCGCGGATGCCGGCCCGCGCGAGGGCGATGAGGCGGGCGAGCTGTTCGTCGGAGAAGGTGGCTTCCTCCCCCGTGCCCTGCAGTTCCACGAACTGGCCGGAACCGGTCATGACGACGTTGAAATCGACCTCGGCGTCGCGGTCCTCGAGGTAGGCGAGGTCGAGGAGTTCCGCGCCCTGCCAGACGCCGACGCTCACGGCGGCGACGGAGTCTTTGAAGGGGTTTTCCGGGAGGGTTTTGTCGTCGACGAGCTTTTGCACGGCGAGACGGGCGGCGAGGTAGGCGCCGGTGATGGAGGCGGTGCGGGTGCCGCCGTCGGCCTGCAGGACGTCGCAATCGACGCGGAGCGTGTGTTCGGGGAGCTTTTCCAGGTCGATGACCGCGCGCAGGGAGCGGCCGATCAGGCGCTGGATTTCCACGGTGCGGCCGTCGAGCCGACCGCGGGAGATGTCGCGGTCCTTGCGCTCGAGCGTGCTGTAGGGGAGCATTGAATACTCAGCAGTGAGCCAGCCGCCGCTCACGCCCTGGGCGCGCATCCAGCCCGGGATCTTTTTCTCCAGCATGGCCGCGCAGATGACGCGGGTGTTGCCGAAGGCGACGAGGACCGAACCGTGCGCGTGGGGGGCGATGTCGGGCTCGAAGGAAATGGGTCGCAGCTGGTCGTGGCGTCGGCCATCCGGCCGGGACGAGGGTTCCATGGCGAGAACCAACGTCACCGCCGGCCATCCCGCAAGGCCGAAGCTGCGGCGCGCGTCGGGATCAGCCTTCCTCCTCGCGGGACTGCTTTTCGTCGGGGGTCTCGAATTCGAAACCGTGCATGCGTTCGGGCTCTTCCTCGGTGGTGATGACCTTGACGATGCACCAGAGGAACAGGCCGGTGACGAAGCCGACCGAGAGCAGCATGTTGATCCAGCCTCCGAGGGTCATTGGGCACCTCCGCGGGTTGAAGATTGGGCGTTCCAGCGGCGTCCGGCGAGGTGGGTGATGATGCCGATGAACAACGCCATGACGACGATCATGCCGACGCTGAGGCGGGCCACGGCGCTGGGCGGATGCTCCTCGCTGCCGACCAGGTCGAGGGTATAGCCGGTGGGATTGAATTGCGGATCACTGAAGCTGGCATTCCAGCCGAGCACATTCACGCCGAGCCACATGAAGAAGATCCCGAGCAGGAAAGCCGGGCAGAGGTATTTCATGACGAGCCCGAACACCCGGGGAATGCGCATCGTGGAGCCCTTGTGGGCTTCGGCGAAACCCTTCTCGGTGCCGATGACCCAGGCGAAAACGATCACAAGGATCGTGCCCTGGACAAAGATCAGGAAGGTGCCGACCCAGAAGTCGATCGTGTCCAGCGCCTTGAGATCCTTGCTGTAATACCAGACGAACATCGTGCCGGTAACCGTCATCATGCCCAGCAGGGTGACCGACATGCGCCGACCGATGCCGAGGGCCTCTTCGAGAAAGGCGATGCCCGGCTGCAGCATCGAGAGCGAGCTGGTCACGGCGGCGAGGAAGAGCAGCAGGAAGAAAAGAAAACCGAACACCTGCCCGAAGGGCATGTTGGCGAACACGATCGGCAGCACGTTGAAGCCGAGGCCGAAGGTGCCGCCCGCCACACCGGCGGAGCCGAGATAGATGAAGGCGGCCGGCAGTGTCATCAGCCCGCCGAGGCCGACCTCGCAAAATTCGTTGGCGCTCGTGGCGGTGAGGCCGCTGAGCACGATGTCATCGCGGTCGGTGAGATAGCTGGCGTAGGTGAGGATCACGCCGAAACCGACCGAGAGGGAGAAGAAGATCTGTCCGGCGGCGGCGAGCCAGAGCTGGGGATTGGCGAGCTGCTCGCCGACATTGCCCGGATTCCACATGAAGCCGAGGCCGTTGAGCACATTGCGTTCGGGGAATTCCGGGTTGGGCGTGCCGAGTGTGAGCACGCGCACGACGATGACCAGGGCGATGGCGATCAGTGCCGGCATCGCGAATTTGCAGAACATCTCGATGCCGCGCGAAAGCCCCCGGTAGATCAGGTAGAAATTCAGCGCGTAGACGGCGATGACGAAGAGGCCGACCTGCGTCAGCCCCAGGCCGATGGCAAAGCCGTCCTGATTCATGCCCACGAAGTGGGCGAAGTGGGCCGGGTAGTCGACCTCCGGCGATCCGAGATGGCCGGTGAGAAACTGCACGGCGTAGCCGAGGCACCACGCCTCGATGTAAACGTAATACATGTAGACCCCGCACGGGATGATCACGCCGATGATGCCGACGTAGCGGGCTGCCGGATGCCGCAGCAGTGCGCCGAAGATGCCGGGGCTCGAATGAAAGCCGTAGCGTCCGCCCCAGCGCCCGAGTGTCCACTCCGCCCAGCAGATCGACACGCCGATGATCAGCAGCGAGATGAAATAGGCGATCATGAAGGCTCCGCCGCCGTATTGCGCGGCCTGGCCGGGGAACCGGAGAAAGTTGCCCAGTCCAACGGCACTTCCCGCCACGGCCATGATGACGCCCAGTCGCGAACTCCAGTTTTCCGAGGTCTTCCGGGTGGACATGTGGGCGGAACCTAAAACAGCGCCGCTGTGAGGTTGCCAGACCAAAAACGGCAGGGATACTGCGCGCGTGCTCCGCATTCTCGACAGGCATGTGCTTCGCGAATGGCTCAAGGTCTTCGCCATCGTCACGGCTGCGTGCATCGGCCTGCTGATGCTGCAGATCCTCTACGATGCGTATCCGGACATGCGTTCGTTCGGAGCGAGCCAGCGGCAGATGCTGCTGTATTTTCTCGTGCGCGCGCCCGCCTCGCTCTCGATCGTCATTCCGATCGCCGTGCTCGTCTCGCTGCTCTACGCGCTCGGCCAGCTGCACCGGCACAACGAGATCACCGCGATGCGGGCGGCCGGCATCAGCCTGTGGCGGGTCACGGGCGGCATCTGGGTGGTCGCCGGCGGCCTGTCGGTGCTGCTTTTCTACCTGAACGCCACGGTCATCCCCTGGTCGGTGGAGCAGGCGCGCATTCTCTGGGACAACATGCGCTTCTCACATCAGGCGGCCGTCGCCGGATCGGGCGACGAAGTCGGGCTCGTCTACAACGTCACCTACGACAATCGGGTCGAAGGGCGCTTGTGGATGATCCCGCGCTTCAGCGAATATTCGCACCGGGCCTTCGGCGTGCATCTCGCCTTTCTCGACAAGGAGCGCCGGGAAGTGCGGCGCATCACCGCGGCCGAGGGTTACTGGGACGAAGTCGACCGCAAATGGGTGCTCATGCACGGACGCGAGACGTGGTTTGACCCGCAGACGCGCGATATCGTGCGCACGCTCGCTTTCGAGAGGCGGGAACTCGAGGGGGTTCGCGACGATCCCATGTGGATGATCCTGCTCGAGAAGCGCCCGAAGGATCTCTCGTTTTTCGAGCTGCAGTCTATCATCGAGGCGCCGGAGATGGCGGACAATCCGCGGCTGCCCGCCTACAAGGTCCGCTACCATTCGCTCCTGGCGGGCACCTTCAGCTGTCTGATCGTGGCGGGGCTGGCGATTCCGTTCGCGGTCACCGGCGTGCGGGTGAACCCGGCGGTGGGCGTATCCAAATCGTTGGGGCTCTTCGTGCTCTACTACCTCTTCACCACCTTCGGGACGCTGCTCGGCGAGCAGGGCGCGCTCGATGCGCGGGTTGCGGCGTGGCTGCCCAATGTCGTGGGCATCCTCGTGGCCCTGTGGTTCTCGGCCCGGGCGCGGTAGCGGCCCGGGGGCGTCAGAGACCTGCGCAGAGACGCGCTCAAGCGAGGCCGCCGCCGAGCGCGATGATTGTTTCGTAGTGTTCGCGGGAAATCGGCATGACCGAGAGGCGCGTGTGCCGGAGCAGGGGCAGCCCTTCGAGTTCCGGCGTTG
>RFJS01000327.1 GCA_003694825.1 Verrucomicrobiota bacterium
CAACCGAAGGATGGCGCCGCGGCGCATTGAGTGCGTAATTGCTGCGGTCCTCAACTATTTCGTTCTCTGAGATATGCCCATTGATCCCTCCCTCCTGGCCGAGCTCGAGGCTCGGCGCGAAAAAGCGCTCAACGGCGGCGGTGCCGACAAGATCGCCCAGCGTCGCGAAAAGGGCCTGATGACGGCGCGTGACCGGCTCGACGCGTTCTTCGACGATGGCACGTTCATCGAGTTCGGCATGCATGCCCAGCATGCCTGCCATGCTTTCGGCATGGAAAAGCGCGAAATGCCGGCGGACGGTGTCGTCACCGGCATCGGCTACGTGGCCGGGCGACCGGTGGCGGCCTACGCGCACGATTTCACCGTCGGAGGCGGCGCGCTCGGACGCATCCATGCCCGCAAGGTCTGCACGCTGATGGACTATGCGATGAAGGCCGGCATCCCGATCGTGGGTGTCAATGACTCCGGAGGCGCCCGCATCCAGGAAGGTGTCGACTCGCTCAGCGGCTACGGTCAGATCTTCTTCCGCAACGTGGCGGCGAGCGGCCTGGTGCCGCAGATCGCCATCATCGCGGGCCCGTGCGCGGGCGGCGCGGCCTACTCGCCGGCGCTGATGGACTTCCTCATCATGGTGCGCAACGAGAGCACCAACATGTTCATCTGCGGCCCGCAGGTGATCAAGGCGGCCACCGGTGAGGACGCGAAGCTCGAGCAGTTCGCCACGGCGGATGCGCACGCCAGTGTCAGCGGCAACATCCATCTCATCGCCAGGGATGACGCCCATGCCGTGGCGCTGGCGCAGAAGCTGCTCAGCTACCTGCCGCTCAACAATCTCGATGATCCCCCGCACCAGCCGACGGAGGCCCTCAGCCTCGATCCGATCGAGAAGATCAATGAGATCATTCCCTCGGATCCGAAGATGCCCTTCGAGGTGCGCGACGTCATCAACGAGGTCGTCGACAAGAACTCGTTCTTCGAGATCATGGCCTCCTTCGCGCCGAACCTCGTGGTCGGTTTTGCCCGTATCGACGGCATCGTCGTCGGGGTCGTGGCCAACCAG
The DNA here is from genome assembly GCA_003694825.1 of Verrucomicrobiota bacterium. Taxonomy (GTDB): domain Bacteria; phylum Verrucomicrobiota; class Verrucomicrobiia; order Opitutales; family Opitutaceae; genus J108. The sequence goes on from RFJS01000327.1 coordinate 1,061, forward strand.
CCGAAGGTGAAGGCGGGCTGTCTCGATATCGATGCTTCCGACAAGGGAGCGCGCTTCGTGCGCACGTGCAATGCCTACGGTATTCCCCTGCTCACGTTTGTGGACGTGCCCGGATACATGCCGGGTCTGGCCCAGGAGCGCGGCGGCATCATCCGTCACGGGGCGAAGATGCTCTTTGCCTACTCGGCGGCGACGGTTCCGAAGATCACTGTCATCATGCGCAAGGCCTATGGCGGTGCCTACCTGGCGATGTGCTCGAGCGATCTTGGTGCGGACCTGGTCTACGCATGGCCGACGGCGGAGATCGCGGTGATGGGCGCCGAGGGCGCGGTGAAGGTCATCTTCGGCAAGCAGCTCAAGGAGGAGAAAGATCCGCAGAAGAAGCTCGCCGAGCTGATCCAGGAATATCGCGAAGAATTCGCCTCCCCCTACCAGGCGGCGAAGAACGCGCTGATCACCGATGTGATCAATCCGGCGAACACCCGCGGAGTCGTCTCGCTCGGGCTGCGCACGCTGCTTTCGAAGCGCGAGACGCGTCCGCCGAAGAAGCACGGCAACATTCCGCTTTAACACCTGGATCTCGTCTGGTCTGATCAGGCAACTCCTGTCGCATGAATACTTCCGATATCCTGGCCGCAGCCGAACAATTGGTCGGCTTTGTCATTGTCATCATGGCCCTGTCGATCCTCTGGGGCCTCACCGCCCTGATGGGGCGGGTGGTCAGTGCGCTGGCGCCCGCGAAACCGGCTGCGAAGAAGCCGGCTACGCAGAAAGCGGTGGCCGCCCAGTCGTCGACGGAAGGCGATGATGAGCTCGTTGTTATTGCCGCGACAGCCGCGATGCTTCTCGGCGAGCGCCATCGTATCGTTTCCGTGAAGCCGGCGCCTTCGACGTGGGGGCAGCAGGGGCGGCGCGACATTCATGCGTCCCACCGGATCCGGTGATCCATTCCCGGAGGTATTTATAAGTCCACAATCATTGATCTCTTTTTTCTCATGAAAAAGACGCTGAGAATCTCCTTTAACGGAAAAACCTATGATGTCGTCGCCGAGATCCTCGGCGAAGGCACCGCACCCAAAGCGGCGCCGACGACGCCGGATTCGGCCGCGCCGGCCGTGGCTGCTTCGGCACCCGCTGCCCCGGCGGCCCCGGCCGCTCCGGCCGCCAGCAGTGGCGGCGGCGCCCCGGGCGAAGTGACCAGCCCGCTTGCGGGCAAGGTCGCCTCGATCGACGCCGCGGTCGGCACAGCGGTGAAGGCGGGTGATGCCGTCATCACGCTCGAGGCGATGAAGATGAACACCGTCGTGTCGGCTCCTGTCGACGGCACGGTCGCAGCGGTCCACGTCAACCCGGGAGACGGTGTTGAAGAGGGGCAGCTGTTGATGACCCTCAAATAATCTCCTGTTTCACCGCCGCAAACGATCACGGTCATGGAAATCCTCCTGCGAATCTGGGAAACCACAGGCTTCGATGCGATCACCTGGCAGATGATGGTGATGTGGGCCGTGGTTGGCGTATTGTTATATCTGGCGGTGGCCAAGGGGTTTGAGCCGCTGCTGTTGATACCGATCGCTTTCGGTGCGCTGCTGGCGAATCTGCCGACCCACGGGATCATGGAGGGTTTGCTGGGCACGCCCTTCAAGGTGGATGAGTTCGGCAACGAAACCGGAGGCCTGTTTTATTACTTCTACCAGGGCATTCACCTCGAGTTGTTCCCGCCCATCATTTTCATGGGCGTGGGCGCGCTGACCGATTTCGGACCGCTGATCGCGAATCCGCGCACGCTGCTGCTCGGCGGGGCGGCGCAGTTTGGCGTCTTCGCCACGCTTTTCGGTGCGACTCTGATCGGCTTCAACCTGCCCGAGGCCGCCTCGATCGGTATCATCGGCGGCGCCGACGGCCCGACCTCGATCTTCCTCACCAACAAACTCGCTCCCCATCTGCTGGGGCCGGTGGCGGTGGCGGCCTACACCTACATGTCGCTCGTGCCGCTGATCCAGCCGCCGATCATGCGGCTGCTCACCACCGACAAGGAACGGCGCATCCGCATGAAGACGCTGCGGCCGGTGAGCAAGCTCGAGAAACTCGTCTTCGCCGTGATGGTGATGACCGTCTGCATCTTTCTCGTTCCGGATGCGGCGGCGCTGCTTTTCATGCTCTTCCTCGGCAACTTCCTGCGGGAGTGCGGGGTGACCGAGCGCCTGAGCAAGGCGGCGCAGAACGAGATCATCAACATCACGACGATCTTTCTGGGCACGAGTGTCGGCATCACCATGACCGCCGAACGGTTCCTCAATCTGCAGACGATCGGCATCATTTGCATGGGCGTGGTCGCCTTTGGCGTCTCCACGGCGGCGGGCGTGCTCATGGCGAAGGTGATGAATCTCGTCAGCCGCAACCCGATCAATCCGCTCATCGGATCGGCGGGCGTCAGCGCGGTGCCGATGGCCGCGCGGGTTTCCCAGGTCGAAGGTCAGAAGTACGACAAAAACAACTACCTGCTCATGCACGCAATGGGACCGAATGTCGCGGGCGTGATCGGAACCGCGCTTGTCGCGGGTTACTTCATCGCGGCGCTCGGTTCCGGATCCTGATCGGCGTCTACCTGTCATCCTGAACACTCAACCGCCCCGTTCCGGTCGTGAGCGCGGGCCATCTCTACAGCCATGTCTCATTCCTTCCCTGTCATCACTCCTGAAGAGGCGGCAGCCTACATCAACAACGGCGATACCGTCGGGTTCAGCGGTTTCACGCCGGCGGGTTCGGCAAAGGTCGTGCCGAAGGCGATCGCCGATCGCGCCATCGCCGAGCACGAGGCGGGGCGGCCTTTCCAGATCGGCGTCATGACGGGCGCCTCGACCGGACCGTCGCTCGATGGCGTGCTCGCCCGGGCCAATGCCGTCGCCTGGCGCACGCCGTATCAGTCCGACCCGGACCTGCGGCGGTGCATCAACGAAGGACGCGTGCGGTTTTTCGACATGCACCTCTCGGCCATGCCGCAGCAGGTGCGCTACAACTTCTTCGGTCCGGTGCACTGCGCCGTGGTCGAGGCCTGTGATATCACCGACGACGGTGAGATCGTCCCGACCTCATCCGTCGGTGCTTCGCCCACGTTCTGCCGTTGTGCCGAAAAGATTATCGTGGAGCTGAACCGCTCTCATCCCCGGGCGCTGCGCGGCATCCACGATATCTACGAGCCCGCGGACCCGCCGCACCGGCGCGAGATCCCCATCTACAAGCCTTCGGACCGCATCGGTGCTGATTGCATCAAGGTGGATCCGCGCAAGATCGTCGGTGTGGTCGAGACGGAGCAGACCGATGAGACCAGCGGCTTCGACGCGCCCAACGAGGTCACGCAGCGGATCGGCCAGAACGTCGCCAACTTCCTCGCCGGCGAGATCGCGGCGGGCCGCATCCCGAAGACGTTTTTGCCGATCCAGTCGGGCGTTGGCAACATCGCCAACGCCGTCCTCGGCGCCCTCGGCCAACACCCCGACATCCCGCCCTTCGAGATGTATACCGAGGTCGTGCAGGACTCGGTGATCGGGCTCATGGAGCAGGGCAAGGTGCGCTTTGCCAGCACGACGGCGCTGACGCTGAGCCGGGAGAAGATGGAGGAGGTCTACCGGCGGCTCGATTTCTACAAGGAGCGGCTCGTGCTGCGGCCGCAGGAGATCAGCAACCATCCGGAAGTCGTCCGTCGCCTCGGTATCGTCTCGATTAATACGGCCATCGAGGTGGATATCTTCGGCAACGTGAACTCCACGCACGTGCTGGGCAAGAGCCTGATGAACGGCATCGGCGGCTCCGGCGATTTCACGCGCAATGCCTTCATTTCGATCTTCACCTGCCCGTCCACGGCGAAGGGCGGAAAGATCAGCACGATCGTTCCCCTCGTCTCGCACATGGACCACAGCGAGCACTCGGTGCAAGTGGTGGTGACCGAGCACGGCGTCGCCGACCTGCGCGGGAAGTCGCCGTCGGAGCGCGCGCGGCTCATCGCCGAGCAGTGCGCCGATCCCAGCTTCCGGGACGAGTTGCTCGGCTATTTCTCCCGCGTGCGCGACGGACATACGCCGCAGACGCTCGCCGCTGCCTTCGCCATGCACCAGCAGTTCCTGCGCACCGGTTCGATGGCCGGGGTCGATTGGGAATCGTATTACGGCGCGCAGTGAGTCCGGTTCAGGCCATTGGCCGGCGCGATTTCGCCGGCCAATGGGCGGGCGGTGACGGGAGGCGGCGCGACCGGGGATCGGCGGCGTCGCGATTTTTGAGCATCCATGCCGCGAGGGCTGGATGCAGGACGGCCGCGCGGCCGTGCTCGTGCTTTCCAGGGCCGGGGAGAGTTGTAACCGCGGATGAGGCGGTGAAGAATCGCTCGGTCGCGGGCATCGAGCGGATCGGGCGGCGGGTCCCGCCCGCCGGCCCGGGCTGGCGGCAACAGAAAGCGCGACATCGCGGAGATGTCGCGCCTCAAGCATCGTGTGGATTTTCTGTTTCGTAAACCGTCCCGCTTCAGCCGGCCGCATCGCCGGTTGCCCGGGATCCCGCCCAGAGGTTTTTGGCGGGTCCGGCGGCGGTGGTCGGCTGATTCGTCGCCTCGGTTCGGCCGGTTGGACGCCTGTCGAGGTGCCAGCGGGTGGGGGCGACTTTTCTTCTCTCGGAGGAGAGAAAGAGGCCCGGGAAGGCGACTGTGGGTTTCGTATTCATCGTGTCGGATTGGGAATTGATGGGAATACCCTATCCGCTTCCCGGGATTCTGTAAATCAGGTGCGAATCCGATCGAGGC
>RFJS01000328.1 GCA_003694825.1 Verrucomicrobiota bacterium
ATGGTCGATCACGTGCTTTTCGATGAGTTCATCCAGGAGAGGTCGATCCCGTTCGCCCCGGGCAACGTCCTTGTGCTCTACACCGACGGCATCACGGAGGTCACCAACGAGAGCGGCAAAGAGTTCTCCTCTCATCGGCTCCTCGATGTGGTCCGGCGCGCGCGCGACCAGCTCGCCATCGAGATCGGCGACGCCGTGTTTGATGCCGCCTCGCGCTTTGCCGGGGGCCGAGCCAGGCAGGACGATCAGACGCTCATCGTCGTCAAGCGCACGGGCTGACGCAGCTCGCCGCGCACGGGGCTGCGGCCGTGCGTGACCATCGGCTTTCCGTTTGCCAAAATGCCGGGCTCGCTCAGTTTTCGGCCAATGGCGACAACGCGTGTCACCCTCGAACATTCCCCTGAGAGCCTCCCGGATGCGCAGGGCCACTTCGGTCCCTATGGCGGCGTTTATGTCCCGGAGACGCTGATGACCGCACTCGAGGAACTCGAGGAGGCCTACGAGGCAGCCCGTCGGGATGAAGCGTTTCAAAACGAATTCGCGCACTACCTGCGGGAGTTTGCCGGTCGCCCCACCGAGCTTTATTTCGCCGAGCGCCTCACCGAGCACTGCGGCGGAGCGAAGATCTACTTCAAGCGCGAAGATCTCCTGCACACCGGTGCGCACAAGATCAACAACGCGCTCGGGCAGGCCCTGCTCGCGCGGCGCATGGGCAAGCGGCGTGTCATCGCCGAGACCGGCGCGGGCCAGCACGGCGTCGCCACCGCGGCCGTGTGTGCGCGCTTCGGACTGGAGTGCACGATCTACATGGGCGCCGTCGACATGGAGCGCCAGGCGCTGAATGTCTTTCGCATGCGCCTGATGGGGGCGGAAGTGCGCGGAGTCGAAGCCGGCCAGAAGACGCTCAAGGAGGCCATCAACGAGGCCATGCGCGACTGGGTCACCAATGTGCGAACCACGCACTACATCCTCGGCACCGTCTACGGTGCCCATCCGTATCCGATGATGGTGCGCGACTTTCATCGCGTCATCGGCCGAGAGGCCCGTGCCCAGATCCTGGAACGCGAAGGACGGCTTCCCGATGAGCTGGTCGCCTGTGTCGGCGGTGGCAGCAATGCCATGGGACTGTTTTTCGAGTTCCTCCCGGATGCCGACGTGGCGATGTGGGGCGTTGAGGCCGGCGGCCGTGGCATCGCCCCCGGCGAGCATGCTGCGCGTTTCGAGGGCGGGCGGCTCGGCGTGCTGCAGGGGTGCAAGACCTACCTGTTGCAGAACGAGGACGGACAGATTGAATTGACGCACTCTGTCTCAGCGGGGCTCGACTACGCTGCGGTCGGTCCCGAGCACACGTATTACCGCGATCTCGGCCGGATTCAGTTCACCTACGCTACGGACGACGAGGTGCTCGAGGCGTTCCAGTTGTGCTCACGGCTCGAGGGCATCATCCCGGCTCTGGAGTCCACGCACGCCATCGTCCATGGCATCAAGCGGGCCCGGGCCCTGGGACGCGACGGCATCGTGCTCGTCAACCTCTCGGGCCGCGGGGACAAGGATGTCCAGCAGGTCGCCCGCCTCCTCGGAGAGAAGGCCTGAGCCTGTCTGTCCCATGAAAAGCATGACAGGATACGGCCGGGGCACGGCCAGCCACGAGGGGTTGGAGGCCGTGGTGCAGGTCAATTCAGTCAACCGGCGCAATCTCGAGGTCACCTTCTCGATGCCGCGCGAATGGCAGATGCTCGAGCCGGAGTTGAGCCGGATCGTGCGCGATCGCGTCGCCCGGGGGCGGGTGCATGTGGTGGTGGAGGTCACTGGCGGCGAGACTCAGGGCCTCAACTGGGATGACGCGGTCGTTGCCGATGTGCTGCGGCGGCTCGAGCGGCTGGCTGTGGCCCGGGGCGTTGAGTTCGTGCCGACGCCGGAGTTGCTCCTGCATGTCGCCGAGCTCAGCGGCGGGGCGGCGAAGGTGGATCCGGAGGTGTTGCTTGCCGCGGTGAAGCCCGCTCTCGGTGACGCGATGGAGGCCTTGATCGCGATGCGCGCTCGGGAAGGGGAGGCGCTTCAGCGGGATCTGCGTCAGCGCATCCTCACCCTCGACGCCCTTGTCGAGCGGATTTCCGAGCGCTCCCGGCACACCGTCCCGGCCTATCGCGAGCTGCTCATGCAGCGGCTGCGACAGGCTGGCCTCGAACTCGATGTCGAGGACGAGCGCGTGCTCAAGGAAGTGGCGCTGTTTGCTGACCGCGCGGATATTTCCGAAGAGCTCACCCGCCTGAAGAGCCACCTGAGACAGTTTCTGGATTTGACCGATCAGGAGGGCCCGGTGGGCCGCAAGGCCGAGTTCATCCTCCAGGAGGTCGGCCGCGAGTTCAACACGATCGGCAGCAAGGCCAACGATCTCGAAATCGCCCGGGCGGTGATCGATGCGAAAAACGAGCTCGAGCGCATTCGCGAGCAGGTGCAGAATATCGAATGACGATGCGCGGCC
>RFJS01000035.1 GCA_003694825.1 Verrucomicrobiota bacterium
ACAACTCCCACTGGGTCCAGTGACTGTGGAAGGGGCAAACGGCCTTGCCCGGCATGAGGCGCCCCAGTTCGACATCGAAGGGATGTCCGCCCTCGTTTATCGGGGCGTTGGGACGGGCGCCGAGCGCGATCGATATCGGGCGGCCGCTGCCGCCAAAGCGTCCAGACGGAGATGTCCAGGATTTCCAGGGAATGGATTCGAGATGGCATGTTTGCATGGGCGGAAGGAGCGGACTCTGTCACGGATCCGGCACAATTGGAAGCGGCCTGTGACATCGGTGCGGAAACTTAACAAGCGCGGGTTTGCCGTCAGCGCGGAGGCGGTGGCATCACCGGGATGTGTATCAGGAGGCTGATACGCATGTCCATCCAACAGAGAAAAGACCCAAACGACCATGCATCCAACCATACGATTGCTCAGGAACTGCACTCTGATCGCCGTGGCCAGCGTGACCGCGGCCGCCACGACGTCCTCGGCCGCGCCATTCTGGTGGAAACCCCGGCCCGCTCCCGCGCCGGAGGAGGATCCCGCGCTCGACGCGCCGTCCAGCCGCGAAGAGTGGTTGCGCGCCGGCGAGGCGGAAATCAAGAAAGCCATGCGCATGCGGCCTGTGCGCGGCTATGCCCGCAACGTCATTCTCTTCGTCGCCGACGGCATGGGGGTGTCCACTGTAACGGCCGCTCGGATACTCGAGGCGCAGTTGCGCGGCGAGCCGGGCGAAGAGAATGAGTTGTTCTTCGAGAAGTTCCCCCACCTGGCGCTTGCCAAGACTTACAATACCAACTCTCAGGTGCCGGATTCGGCGGGCACGATGACCGCCATTGTTTGTGGGGCCAAGACCGACATCGGCGTGCTCGGGGTCGATCAGGATGTCGAGCGCGGCGACTACACGACGGTCTATGGCAACGAGCTGACGTCACTGCTCGAACTCTGCGAGATCGCAGGGCTTTCGACGGGTGTGGTGTCGACGGCGCGCATCACCCACGCGACGCCGGCGGCGTGCTACGCGAAGTCCCCGGACCGCAACTGGGAGGACGATTCGAAGCTGCCCGAGGAGGCGAAAGCCGCCGGTTTCATGGATATCGCCGATCAGCTCGTGCATTTCCCCTTCGGGGATGGCATCGAGGTGGCGCTCGGCGGCGGCCGCCGTCACTTTCTCCCGAACACGATGCAGGACCCGGAGGACGAGGGGGCTTTTGGCCGCCGCACCGACGGGCGCGACCTGACCCGCGAGTGGGAAGAGCAGGGGTGGCGCGCGCGCTACGTCTGGAACAAGGCGCAGTTCGACGCGATCAACCCGCGGCGGGTGCGCAAGCTGCTGGGCCTGTTCGAGCGGTCGCACATGGAATATGAATACGACCGTCCGACCGATGCCGGGGGCGAGCCCTCCCTCACGGAGATGACGCAAAAGGCGATCAAGATCCTCGATCGCAACCCCCGTGGCTATTTCCTCATGGTCGAGAGCGGCCGCGTAGATCATGCCCACCACGCGACCAATGCCTACCGCGCGCTCACCGATACCATCGAGTTCGCCCGCGCCGTGAAAAAGGCCTACGAGATGACCGATCCCAGGGAGACGCTGATCGTCGTCACCGCCGACCACAGCCACGTCTTCACCATCGCGGGTTATCCCGAAAAGGGGACGAATATCCTCGGTTTCGACCCGCTGCGCCAGCTCGACAGCAACGGCAACCCGTATACGACGCTTGGTTACGCCAACGGTCCGGGATACCGCGGACCGGGTCCGCGGCCGCTGCTCACGCTCGATGAGGTCACCGATCCAAACTACCTGCAGGAAACCGCCGTGCCGCTCGGCAGTGAGACGCATGCGGGCGAGGATGTCGCCATCTACGCTTCCGGCCCCTACGCGCACCACTTCCACAACACCATCGAGCAGAGCGTGATCTTCCACATCATGCGGGATGCGATGAAGATCCCGTATTTCGACCTGTGGATGACCGACCTGCGCTGATTTGAGACACACTTCTCTTCGGTGTGGCCGCGACGTGATCGGGGGCTTTCGGGCTCCCGGTCACTCGCCGTTCCTGGAGGCCGCGACTGAAGAGGCGACCCTGGAGATACTGCTGAATGCTTATGCGTTTTTTGACAAATGGAGTTGTTGAGCGGCTTCGCGCCGCTGTGTGTGCTTCCCTGCTGGCCGCGGCCGCCGCCGTGGTCGCTTCCGGCGAGGAGGCGGTCACCCCCCCGGCCGCCCCGTTGGAGACGGTGGCGCCCGAGGTCGTTTGCCTGTTCGAAAACAGCGTGATCACCTACGCGCGCCGGCCGCAAATGAAGACCTCCCAATTCGTCTTCTGGCGGACGCGTGACGAGATTCGTCGTCAGAGGATCGATGGAACCGAGGCGAATTATTGGCGTCGCCATCCGGACGGGACGGTATCGTTTCACCGACTGCTGCCGGAGCACAAGCGCGTGGTCGATTACAACGAAGGCGACCTCAAGGCGCTGCAGAGCCTCCAGTCGTGGGAGGATCTGGCGACGTTTGCCGAAGTGCGCGACCTGATCGGGCGGCTCGAGCGCGACGGCGAGGCCGAGGTGCGGGAGATCGGCAGGACCGCGGAGCGCTACATCGGCCAGGTCGACGGCGTCGATATCGAGATCCACTGGCTGCCGGAGGAGCAGGTGCCCGCCCTGTTTCGGCGGGGTTTTCCCGCGCGGCTGGTGACGCTGCGTCTCGTCGAGCTCGCCACCCCGGGCGAGGCGCAGTGGCAGCGGATCTCGGACGCCTCCTTCGCCCGCTACGACTATGCGGATATCGGAGACTTCGAAGATGATCCTGTTTTTGGATACCTGCACGCGGAGCATGAGCACGCGCACGGACATTGAATGACCGGCACGCGGGCGGGTGCGTTTTCGGCCGTTGCGGCGGTCTCCGGGGGCGGTCGGCGCGATTGCTCCCCGGAGACTTTCGGCTTGCCCACGTGAGCGGCCCGACCGCTGCCGACCGGTTTCCGCCGGCCTCGTGGCGACGTCGCGCCGGGCCGTGGGTCGGTCGGCGCCGGGCGGGGTGTCGCGTTCTGTCAAACGTATCGGATCCGTTGCGGTTGTGACGGCGGGCCGGGGTGCGCACCCTGCGGGCATGCGCATGCCCCGATTGTTCCTCTGTGTGTTCATGGTTTTGGCTGCCGCCGGCGCGCGGGCCCGTGCGGAAACGGAGCACGTCGTCTTCGACAGTGCCGGCAAGCCGACGGATCTCATTTGCGATGGCGCGACCATGGGGATCCGCGGCGAGTTCGTCGTCCGTTTCGAACGTGGTCCGACGGTGGGGCTCCAGCCGCACAACCAGCGCGCGCCGATCACGCGCGATGGCTCCGCGCTTCGGTGGAGCGGCCGGTCCGAGTTTCCCAACGGGGAGAGTGCGGCGTTCGAGGTGGCGTGGCATGTCGATGAGGCGGGCGCCGCGGCCATGCAGGGGACAGTGCGGCGGGACGGCCGCCAGTGGCCGATCGAGATCGAGGCGCTCGATTACGAGATCGATGTGCCGCGGGACTGGTTCGTGGGAGGGGCCATTGCGGGGGCCGGGCGGCTTCTGCCGGTTGCGCGGGAGGCGGAGCGGTGGCTCTACGCCGCGGAGACGGATGAAATCATCCTGCGGGATGCGGCGAAAAACTGGCGCCTGCGCATCGGCCTCGATCGGGCGCGACCGGTGAGCGTGGCGGATCACTGGGATGATCGTGGACGGTTCTACCGCATCCGCGTGCGCCTGCATGAGGGGCTCTGGACCGGCGAGCAGTTCGACCTCGGGCTGACGCTCGGACTGAGCGGGCGGGCTTCGGCGCCGGCCGCGCGCGTGGTCGTGGATGCCGGCGAGCGGCTCGGGAGGTTTCATGGGTTCGGCGGCAACTATTGCTGGGGAAATGAGTCGCCAGTGACCGAATACACGCTGAAAACGCTGCGCAACGTCTGGACCCGGCACGAGATGAAGACGTTTCTCTGGGATCGCGAGCGGGACAATCCGGGGCCGGCCCTGGTCGAGGAGTTTGAGCGGATCCGGCGCAT
>RFJS01000036.1 GCA_003694825.1 Verrucomicrobiota bacterium
CTCCGTCATCGGCCTGCACGACGGCTGGCTGCATGTCATCTCCGGCCAGGAAGACCTCGGCCGCTACAACCCGCGCGTCGGTGCCGTCATCGCGCACGGATACCGCACACGCTTCCCCCTGGCATGACGCGCCCGACGAAGCCGCTGTCCGCCGCCGCACCGATGAAAGTCGCCCTTCTCGGGATCGGCAACGCCCGCTGGATCGCCGGCGTGCAATACCACCACAGCCTGATCACCGGCAACTCCCGGCTCCCGGCCGACGAACGCGCCATCCTGCGGCTCTATCTGGAGGAAGACGTGCACCGCAGCACCGATTACGCCACCGTGCGCGCCATGCTCGACGGGATCTGGTCGACGGATTTCTTCCCCGATCAGCCGCGCCCTCTACTGCGCAAGTGCCGCAAGGTCGCCCGCATCATCGTGCGGCAGAAGCGCATCCCGGCGTGGCCCCGAAGCGACCTGCGCACTCTCCTCATCCGCCACGGCAACGACGTGCTCTTCACCGCCAACGGCATCGAGGCCGGCGTCTCGCTTCCCCAGGTCTGCTGGATCCCCGATTGCCAGCACTGGCACCACCCCGAAAACTTTTCCCGCGAGGAGCTGGCGCGGCGCGACGCCATCTATCACCGCATGATCACCGAGGCCGCCGCCGTGATCGTGAGCAACCATTCCAGCTTCGCCGACATCGTCGAACGGTATCCAGATGCTCATGACCGGCTACATCGGCTCCCCTTTACCATGGTCCTTCCCCCGGGATGGCGGCAGGGCGATCCGGCCTCGGTCGTGCGGCGTTACCACCTTCCGGAGAAGTTCCTCATGTTTCCGGCTCAGTTCTGGCGGCACAAAAACCACCGCACCCTCTTCGAGGCGATCGGCGTCGCCCGAAACCGCGGCCTCGACGACCTCGCCCTCGTTCTCACCGGTCACCCGGAGGATCCGCGGGACCCCGACCACGCGCCCCGATTGCGCCGCTTCCTCGAGGAAAACGGCCTGGAAGACCGCGTGCATATCCTCGGATTGATTCCACGGGCCGACCAGGTCCAATTGCTGCGCGCCGCGGCGGCCATCGTCCAGCCCAGCCTCTACGAAGGCTGGAGCGCGCTCATCGAGGACTGCCGGAGCCTCGGCAAGACCGTCCTTGCCTCCGACATCGAAATGCATCGCGAACAGGCCTACGAACACACCGTGCTGTTCGACCCCCGATCCCCCGAAGATCTCGCCACGCGGATCGTCCAGCTCTGGCCCACGCTCACTCCGGGTCCGGATCAGGCCCGCGAGTCGACCGCGACGCAAGCGCATGACCGGCGCCTCGCGGACTTTGCCCGCGGATTCCTGTCCATTTGCGCGGCCGCCCGCCAGCACCCCCGCTGAGCGCCCGCCGCGGCAGGCATCGGACTACTTCAGACGCGTTCCTCGACACGCACTCTCAGAGAAAATACCGGCGCTGCTTTTCCGAGATGGGCAGGCCGACACGCTCCATGACTTGCAGGAGGTCCTCCCATGCCGTGCGCTTGGTCCTGTTGCTGGCGTTGCGCAAGAGGTAGGACGGGTGATACGTCACCATCAACGGGATACCATTGAACGCATGCCAGCGCCCGCGCACCTCCCCGAGACTCTTGAATGCATCAAACCCGAGGAGTCCGCGCGCGGCGGTTGCCCCGAGCGCGACGATGACCCTGGGCTGCACGACCTCGACCTGCGCCCGCAGGTAGGGAAGACAAAACGCCATCTCCTCCGCGGTCGGCGGCCGGTTGCCAACCTGCCGAATGGCCGTCCCGCTGAGGCGCCCTTCCATCTCGGGCCGCCAATTGAGGATGTTGCCGATGTAAACATCCTCCCGCTTCAGCCCCATGGCCGCGATCATCTTGTTGAGGAGCTGCCCGGCCCGGCCCACAAAGGGCTCGCCCTGCTCTTCCTCCTCCGCGCCCGGAGCTTCGCCACAGAAGAAGATGTCGGCATCGATGTTGCCGACGCCGAAGACGACCTTGTGGTCGCCATGGGTGTGGGCCTGGCACACCGGGCAGTTGAGCACGCGGTCGCGCAGCCACTCCCAGCGCTCGCGCTTCGAGCCCTCCGGGAGCGTGAATTCCGGTGGCGGCGGCAGGTTCCGGGAGGCAGCGGCGGAGCCGGCAGTGGAGGAGGCGGTCTTTTTTCTCATGTCGTCATTCGCGGGCGCAGTCCGGCGGTCATACTGCGCATACATTTCCTGGAACCCCCTGGCGGCAGCGCTTCCGGTGCTGCCGCGAAAACGGGAATCGATGATTTTCTCCGGATCGATGCCTGACGCCCCCGCCCCGGCATTCCGGTCCCGCTCAG
>RFJS01000037.1 GCA_003694825.1 Verrucomicrobiota bacterium
ACGCCCCGCTGACAGCCCACGCCCACGACCAGCGGCAGCCGCTTCAGGTGCAACCGCGGCCATGGCCCCGCCGGGCATTCGCAATCGATCGTCACCACCGCCGCGGCGTCGGCGGCTTCGTCGAGACGGCGGACCGGGCGCAGGTGCTCGATCTGCCGGAGAATCTCCAGGTCCGATTCGTCGGCTCCGAGGACCGCGATCGGCTTCTTCTCCAGCAGCGCCAGATTCAACGGGGCGATGCTCGCGGCGTCCGCGACCTGATAGCCCTTCATCGCGGCAAACTCATCCCAGGCGCAAACGCCGTGCGTATCCGTCGCCGTGGAGATGACCGCTTTCGCCCCCGACAGACGCTCGATGTCGCGGCACAATCGATTCGCGCCGCCGAGGTGGCCGGACAACAGGCTCTGCGCAAACTGCAGACATTCGTCGGCCACGACGACCGCGGGATCGTGTTCCTTCGACGCCAACAGCCGCGCGATCACGCGCACGACGATCCCTGCCGCCATCACGAAGACGTGGGCGTCGAACCGCTTCCAGTTCCAGGCCACGAGGTCGGCGAACCCATCCGCATCGAAGGGGACAGCCGCATCGGATCCTGCCCCGGCAAATCGTCGGTTCACGAAAGCCTGGGCATCGAGCAGGGCCGCCAGGCGCCGCGCCGCGACACACCCGGCCTCTGTCAACGCGTAAACCGCAACGCGCCCGCCGAACCGCGTGAACCGCGCCCGTCCCGTCTCGTCCGGCGCCGCCGGCGCCACCCCCGGCAGACCGCGGCGCCCTTCGCGGAACCCATGTGAAAACGCCGCGTCATACAAAAGCGAAGACTCACCGGCCCCGCTCAACGCCGCGCCCACGAGGATGACCGCCTGGCGGCCGATCCCGGCCTCCCGCACCTTCGCCGCGATATCCCCCAACGTTCCCCGGACCACGCGCTGGTCGGGCCACCCCACGCGATAAACGACCGCCACCGGCGTATTCACGTCATAACGCCCCTCGGCCACAAGCTCCTCGACGACCGACTCGATCCGCCCGACGCTCAGGTAGAGGGCCATCGTCGCCCCGATCCTCGAGAGCGCGCGCAGCGACTCCGGCTCGGGGACCGGCGTGCGCCCCGCCATGCGGCTGAGGACGACCGTCTGGGTGACTCCCGGGAGCGTCAACTCCGCGTTCAACGCCGCCGCCGCGGCAAACGCAGCACTCACCCCGGGGATGGTCTCATAAGGCACGCCCGCCGCATCCAGCATGCGCATCTGCTCCGCGATGGCGCCGTAAACCGACGGGTCCCCTGTATGCAGTCTGAGCACACGTTTCCCGGCGCGCGCCCGATCGACGAGGATCTCCACGATCGCCTCCAGATGCATGGCGGCGCTGTCGTGGCGTTCGCACTCCGGACGCGCGCAGGCCACGACCTCCGGACTCACGAGCGACCCCGCGAACACGAGGACATCCGCCTCGCGAAGCGCCCTGTGCGCTCGCACTGTCAAGAGATCGGGCGCTCCCGGTCCCGCACCGCAAAAAGTCACGACTCCTGGCTTCATGGCACTCCTGGTTTCTCGAATACAAAAAGCCGCACCGCGTTGAGCGGCCGCATCACGTGGCTGTGCGCCAGCGCCACGCTCCGCCTTACCGCCACCTCCACACACTCATGGAGATGAGGCTTCAATCCCGCGTCCCCGAGCTGCCGGATCGTCTCCTCGAGAACAGCCGACACGACGATGCGCCCGCCCGGCCTCAACCGCGCCAGGCACCGCTCGACGATCCTCCCTGCCTCGCGCCCCCCTCCGCCGACGAACACCCGGTCCGGATCCGGCAATGCCTCCGCCACGCCGAAGAATTTCCCCTCGACCACCGACACGTTCGCCACCCCGTGCCGGCCGGCGTTCG
>RFJS01000329.1 GCA_003694825.1 Verrucomicrobiota bacterium
ACCTCCGGGGGAAGCGCGTCGGCGGGGTTCTCCGTTTCTGGCCGGACGACGTCCATCCCCATCACCACTCCACCCCCAGCATCAGGCAATTGATCCCGCTACCGATGCCGAGCAGCGCCACTTTGTCGCCACCGCGGACAGCTCCCGCCGCCTCCGCGTGGGCAAGCGTGATCGGCAGCGCGGCCGAACCGGTGTTTCCGAGAATCTCGAACGTGGAAAAATCCCGCGCCAGATCGATCCGCAGGGTCTCGTAGAGCGCCTTGCGGTGCATCGAACCCACCTGGTGGCAGATGAATCGCGCCGGCGTCTCTGGCGTCCAGTTCAGTGTATCGAGAAACTGGTTCCAGTTCTCCCGCGCGAGCGCCACGCCCGCTCTGAGCAGTTCCTCGGAGTCGGTCTGCATGGCGAGCCCGCCCGTCCCGGCGTGGTCGCCCTGACAAAGGTCGTTGTGCTGCGTGGCGGCCATGGCGCTGCCGCCGAGAAGCCGATGCCCGTCCGGGGCCAACGAGCGATGGCAGAGCACCGCGGCGACGGCAGCGCTGCCGATTGTGAGGTTGGCGAAATACGGTTTGATCGTTTTGCGGGTGAGCGGCTCGCGCAGGAGCGTGGCGATGGTCTGCTCGACAAGCGGGCGTCCGTCCTCGCCGGAAACGAGAAGCGCGCACTCGATCTGGCCGCTCTCGATGAGGCCCGCCGCGAGCACCATGCCGTTGAGAAAGCCGAGGCATGCATTGGACAGGTCGAACACCTGCGTCGTGGCCGGGAGGGCGAGCTCACGGTGGACGAAGCTCGCGGTGGCCGGTTCGAGCATGTCCCGGCAGACAGAGGTGTGGGCCAGCAGCTGGATGCGCTCGGGCGCGATTCGGCTCTTCTCGAGCACGCGCCGCCCGGCCATGGCGGCGGCCGCTGAGGCCCGCACGGGCTTCGGCCAGAAACGCCGCTCCCGGATGCCGGTCATCAGCTCGAGCCGCCCCTCGGGCAGACGCAACCGCTCGTAGACCGGCGCGAGGCGCCGCTCGATCTCCGCGGAGGTCCACACCTCCGGCGGCATTTCGTAGGCGATCGATTCGATGACGACGTTGTCGAAGCGCATGCCCGCGTCCCCGTGCCCCGCCCGGTCAGGCGTCCGCATGGTCATCCGCCGTGCCGGCGCCGGGTTCCGGTTCCGGCCGCATCGCGAGCCGGATCAGCTCCTTGTCGAAGTAGTTCTGTCCGAGGCCGGCGTCGATAATCACGCTTGCCCCGTTCATGCCGCTGGAACGCTCGCTGAGCATGAAGACAACCGCGTTGGCCACCTCCTGAGTGGTGAGCGCCCGTTTGCGGAAGGTCATCTTTTCCGCGTAAAGATAGCTTTCGATGTAGCCCGGGATGCCGGCCGAAGCGCTCGTCTTGAGCAGGCCGGGACACACCGCGTTGAAGCGGATTTCACTGTCGGCGCTGAAGGATTTGGCCAACTGGCGAACGGTGGACTCGAGCGCGGCCTTGATCGGCGACATGTATCCGTAATTCTCCGCCGTCACGAGCAGCGAGGAGATGCCGATCGTCACGACTGAAGCCCGGGGATCGAGCACCGGCTTGAGCGCCCGCGCGACTTCGACCAGTGAGAAACACGAGATCTGCACCGCCTGCAGAAAGTCCTCCCGCCGCGTCTCGTGAAAGGGCCGGAACCCTTCGCTGTAATTGGCAAAGGCGATCGAATGCACGAGCCCGTGCAGCGTGCCGACGGTCTCGCGGACCGAGTCGGCCAGCGCCGCGATCTCCCCGGGCTTTTCCACGTCGCAGACGAAGACCCGCCGGTCGCCGACGAGCCGTCGCACGGACTCGAGCCGCGCCTGCGAACGCACACTGAAGATCACATTCGCCCCCTCCTCCTCCAGGGTGCGGGCCACCGCCCAGGCGACGCTCTTGCGGTTCGCCAGCCCCATGACGAGGATGTTCTTTCCTTCGAGACCGAGAAAGCTCATCGCTGGCACCCGGCGCTGCTCAAGCCGTCTCCGTTTCCGAAATGGCGACGCCGAAATCGACGGTCATGACGCGGCGCGTATCTACGGTGACACTTCCCTTCATGAAGATGAAGCGACCCATGCGCTCGGTCTCGGTGACCTTGATCGTGAGCGTGTCGCCCGGCTTGACGACCGAGCGAAACCGCGCGTCGCGAATGCGCGTGAGCACCGGCGCGCCGCCGAGCGGGATCCCCTCCTTCCCCTCGACGGCTTTCGCGAGGAAGAGGGCTCCCGCCTGAAAGACGGCTTCGGAGATGAGCACGCCGGGCATGATGGGATTGCCGGGATAGTGCCCCTTGAAAAACTCCAGCTCCGGCTTCGCGGTAAACCGCGCCGTGAGCGATTCCGGCGTGATCTCGACGATCTCGTCGATAAAGAGAAACGGCGGACGATGCGGGATGTGATTGAGGATTTCGTTGTCCACGGTGACGGAGAGGGTGGCTTGCGCCCCGCACAGGGGCGATTCAGGCCGAGGTCCTGCCTGCGGCCGCACGGTTTTCGTGCAGAAACTTGTCGATGTTGTTGGCAACGATGACGCCGTAGTTCATCGCGCCGAGCCAGCCGGACATGATGATGCCGACGGAGCCAGCGTGGTAACAGCCCGGAAGCTGGTTGGGAAGGTCCATCGAGCACTTCAGCCCTTCGAACTTTGTGCCAAAGGAGGACGGATGCAGGGTGTAGCGCTCGATCGTGCGCGGGGTCGCCGCCTCCATGTGATCGATCTTGTCCCGGACGCCCGGGATGAAC
>RFJS01000330.1 GCA_003694825.1 Verrucomicrobiota bacterium
ATGTCCTCAAACTCCAGAATCCAGGTTGTCGTGGAACCGGGAGACTGTTGGTGCACCCGCCGGTCGACTCAAAGACCGGATTCCTCAAACAATTAACCTGCCCCGCCTCCGCCACAGTCTACCGGCCCTCTCGCACCCCTCATCCTCAGGCTCGGCCCCCGACAGCGCACACCGCATCCCCGGGAGCATCGCACACCGCGTCCGGCGCTCCACCACAACCGCGCAGCTGCACATCCCGCGATCGGCGCATCTGCACCAGGGAGCTACCGGCGGGCCGGTCGGCCACCACGCCCTCAAGCCGGGCCCCGTCGACATCATCGAGCACGATCGGCACGCGCTCATCGCTGCAGCCCGGCTCCAGCCGCAGGGTAATGTCCCCGAGGACGATCCGCCGAGCGTGCCGGATGTAGAGGCCCCACGCTGGCAGAAGACCGAATGCGCTCGGTTCCGGATAGGCTCGCCCCAGCTCCGGCACGGCGAAAGGGTCGCGCGGCCCCACCGCCTCCGGGTGATCGCGCAGAAAAAACCGGTTCACGAGTTCGCGCGGCTGTTCGGCGACGTCGCGCATGCGGACCCCGCCCCGGGAAACGATATGGATATCGCGGATCTCGACATCGCAGAGCGGGTGCCCTTCCAACCCTGCCAGGATGGAGGCAAACCGTCCGTCGACGCCGCTCGCGGTCAGGCCCGTTATCCGCAGGCGACGCACCGCCCCGACCGGCGTGTCCGACGGCCCGCGGGCGCGATGGCCGAGCCGGATGAAGATCGGCGAGCTGGAAACCTCGCGCATCACGATATTGGAGACGCTGACATCCTCGATCACACCGCCGTCGACCGTCTCCAGGCAGAGGCCGCGACTGCGCTGAAAGATACAGTTGCAAATGGTGATGTTGCGAAAACCGCCATTGGACTCGGTGCCGAGCTTGATGCGTCCGGTCGGGCCGTCACCATCGGGCGCGCGCTTCTTCTCGCGGCCGAAGGTGCCGTCGAGCAGCGTGCCCGGGTCGAAGCCGGTGACTTCACAGTTGGTGATTGTCACGTTCTCCGTCGGCCGGAGCTGGCCCAATACATAGCTGCTTTTCAGGACGATGGCGTCATCGTTGCAGGTATTGACGGTGCAGTTGCTGATCCGCACGTGGCGGCAGCAATCGATGTCGATGCCATCGCGGTTGGTGTCGATGCGAAGATTGTCGATGGTGAGATTATCCACACCAGTGGCGAGCAAGGCAAAGTGACCGCAGCGGTACAGGGCGAGGTCGCGCAGGAGGACGTGGCGACACAGCTTCAGGGCGATGGCCTTGTTGCCCTCGCCGGGGCTGCGCGGCTCCGCCCGGGTGAGACCGGCGCCGTCGATGCGCCCGGCACCGACGATGGCGATATCCTCCAACCCCTCGCCCCAGATGAGGCTGTTGCGAAAATGGCTGTGCCCGAAGTCCTGATACCCATGCACATCACCCCACTCATTCGACTCCGGTGCATCGTAGCCCCCCGCGGAACGCCGCGGATCGGCCGCCTCCAGCACCGCTCCCGGCCCGAGGTGAAGCACCACCCGGCTGCGCAGCCGTAGACTGAAGCTCAGGTAGCGCCCCGCCGGCAGATAGACCGTACCACCACCCGCCACCGCCGCGGCGTCGATCGCCGCCTGGATCGCCGCCGTGGCCAGCCGGGAACCATCACAACACGCGCCGAAGGCGCGCACATCAAACAGGGCAGAGAGCATGGGCTTCATGAGACGGCACATTCTGAATCGCCGGACGCCCACGGAAACAGCAGCGACAACCTCATACAGTCAACCGCCGCACCGCCGAGGTCCGATTACCGGCGCCGGCGGTAACCACCCCGACCTTCTTCACCGCGCCGTCAGCCCCACACCGTCTTCTTCGGCAGCGACTCGCCGTCGATCCAGGTGCCTTCGATCAGGGTGGTTGTCGGGATCTCCGGGATGCCCACGGTGTTGTGCTGCAGCAGGCCCGAGAGGATGTTTATCGCCGTCGCGCCGACGACTTCGTGATTCTGCCGCACGCCGGCGATTTTTCCCGTCTCGTCCTCGTTGAAAATATCGACGTAGGCCATGTCGCGCGGCACCTCGATGCCCATCTCCTCGAGTGTCGGAAAGACCCACTCGGCCTTGCCGATGATCGCCTCCGGCCGGTAGCGCCGGATCCACTCCGCAAGCGATTCCCTGCGCGGAAACATGTAGGGCGGGATGCGTTCCGAGGGCGCGATGGATTGCTGCTCCCAAACAAAGCCCGCGCTCCAGAGATGGTCCACGGTGATGTCGTATCCCTGGTCCATCACGAATCCGATCCGCGTGTAGCCCGCCGAGAGGACTTTCCGCATGGCCAGCCGGATGATGTGCAGCTGGTCGTTGGTCACGATCGGCAGCTCCGGCCGATGCGGGAAGTAGTCGATCTTCACCGCGCTGAAACGGCTCCAGTCGAGCTTCAGCTCCTCGTCGATCTCGCGCACGTGCGAGGCGACAACGACCCCGCGAATCCCCCGCGAGTCGAGGATCTGGCTGAGCCGGCCGTGCGTCAGTCCCGGTTCGCGCATCCAGAAATGCTCGACGACCATCCCGATCTCCTCCGCCCGCTTCCGCGCGCCCTCATAGAAGTCGCCGTGCGCCGTCACCTCCCGCCAGCCGTAGCGCGTGTTCCAGTTGGTCACGTAGGCCACCGGCGTGACCACCCGCGGGGCGTTCGCGTCGCGCCGGTAGCTCGCCAGCGCCTTCGCGCCGGGATCGGGGACATAGCGCATCTCCTGTGCCAGCTGCTTGAGCCGGTTGCGGGTCGCCTCCGGGATGCGCGGGTTGTTGCGCAGGGCGAGGGAGACGGTGGTGGGGTGCACGCCCGCCCGGCGCGCGATATCGGCCAGTGTTACCCGGTTCGAATTCATGGAGCGGTCGGTGGGTTTGGGGAAGTTCAGAGACAGACGATGGATAGAGCCAGGCGGGACGCGCCGTCAGCCGGGACGCCCCGACGGGGAGGGTCAAACGTTAGCGCATCCATTCACCGGCCTCATCTCCACATTTAGTCAAGCGCTTGACTAACTGCCGTCCCGCCCGCGAAGCCGAAACGCCGCCACTGGCCCCCCATGCTGGGAAACGACGACGACTGCTTCTCCGGCAGGACCCGCGCGCGCGAGCACCGCCGCCTCGGCATCGCCGGGCACGACCAGGCCGCTCTCCTTCGCCGGCACCGCGGCGAATCCGCCGGCCCCGTCGCCGAGCAGCACTGCCCCGAGGCCACCGTTGAGCCAGCCATAGACGGGGGATGGCGAGTGGTCGTTGTGAAGCACGAGCAGATCATCCAGTCCGTCCGCGTTTACATCGGCCGCCACGAGGGCCTCGGCCGGGGCCACCTGCACGGAACGCGGCAATGGCTCGAAACGCC
>RFJS01000331.1 GCA_003694825.1 Verrucomicrobiota bacterium
ATCAACACGGTGAAGAATCCCGGTGAAATCCGCCGCATCACCGCCGCCGTCTTCCTCGCCATGCGCGCCACCGGTGACGGTGAACAGCGCCAGGTGCAGCCCCGTTCCCCTGAGGAGATCGAGGCCATCCGGCGCATGGTCGTCAATGCCCTCGGTGTCACCCCCGCCAGGGGACAGCCACTCGATTCCATCGTCTCGGTCGAGGAGATGGACTTCGCCCCGAGCCCGCTCGCCATGGAAGAGACCGTCGCCAATCCACCGGTACAGATTATCGACTGGCTGGAAGTCGGCAAACAGGGGCTGCTCGTCGTCGTCGGGCTCGGTGTCTTCATCGCCTTCATGCGCCTCGTCAAGGCGGCCCGGGCGGAAGCGCCTTCCCTCGAGATCTACCAGGGTGAGGGCGGGAGCCGTTCCGGCGGCGGCAAGGAGA
Organism: Verrucomicrobiota bacterium; assembly: GCA_003694825.1. GTDB lineage: Bacteria > Verrucomicrobiota > Verrucomicrobiia > Opitutales > Opitutaceae > J108. The sequence goes on from RFJS01000331.1 coordinate 431, forward strand.
TCGAGGGCGAGCTGACGCCCGAACTGCTCAACCAGATGATCCGCGAGCAGCCGGCCAATGTCGGTCTCACGCTCAAGGAGTGGATGTCCGCCGAACAGAAATAATTTCCCAACCGAGATTCGCCGATGCCAGCCGTCAACTACGACGAACTCTCCAAGCTGCAAAAGCTCGCCATCTTTCTGATCGTGCTCGGACCCGAGACGGCCGCCGAGATTCTCCGTCAGTTCGAGGACGCCGAAATCGAAACGATCTGCCAGGAGATGACCCACTTTCAGGTCATCGACAAAGAGCTCCAGGCGCGGGTCGTGCGCGAATTTTCCACGGTCATCGGTGCCAACATCGGCTCGCTCACCGGTGGGGCCGCGTTCGCCCGCCGCACGCTCGCTCTCGCCAAGGGTGACACCAAGGCCGCCAGCATCCTCGAGAAAATCGCCCCCGGCAGCCACTCCGGCGAGGGCCTCCAGGAGATCGACGAGATGGAGCCCCGCCAGATCTACAACCTCCTGCGCACCGAACAGCCGCAGACCATCGCCTTCATTCTCTCCTACCTCGAACCGCCGAAAGCGGCGGACATCGTCGCCCTCTTCGAACCCAACATGCGCGACGAGATCATCGAGCGCCTCAGCCGTCTCGATGGCACGCCCATCGAAATGGTCAGCAAGGTGGCGAAATCCATCATCAAAAACGTCACCCGCACCAAAGTTACCGTCCACACCAGCGGCGGAGTGAGGTTTGCCGCCGAAATCCTCAACGCCAGCGACCGCGAGACCAGCAAGGAGATCCTCGCCCGTCTCGAACAGCGCGACCTCGAGCTCGGCAACGCCATCCGCAAGAAGATGTTCGGCTTCGCCGACCTCGTCCGCCTCGAGCAGCGCGACATCCAGCGCATCATGCGCGAGGTCGATACCAACGATCTCGTCATCGCGCTCAAGAACGCCACGCCGCTGCTGCGCGACGCCATCTGTGGCGCCCTCTCCAAGCGCGCTGCCGAGACGCTGCGCGAGGAACTGGAGATGCTCGGATCGGTCCGCCCGAAGGAGATCGAGATGGCCCAGGACCGCATCATCAAGATCGTCCGCCGCCTCGAAGAGCAGGAAGAGATCAGCCTCGAACCGGGAGGTGCAAGTGTCGCAGGTTGAAAAGGTTCGCTTCTGGCAGCCGCTGCGCGCGGTCCAGCTCGTGCATCACGGCGATCCGGCTCCGACGCTCGAGCAGATGCGCGCCGCCGAAAAGGCCGCCTACGAGCGCGGCACCGCCGAAGCCTCCGCCAGCGTCAACCAGCAGATCCTCGATCAGCGCCGCGAGCTGGCCGAGGCTTGCGAAACGCTCTTCAAGTCGCTCGAAACCAGCGTCTCCGCCGCCGTGGCCGAGGTCCATGCCGCCCTGCCGGAACTGGCGCTGCAGATCGCGCGCCGTGTCCTCAGCCGCGTCGAGATCTCCCGTGAGGTCGTCGCCGGCGTGGTCGAGGAACTGCTCGCCGAGATCGGTCCCGACGTCGGTCCGGTGGAAGTGCGGCTGCACCCCGCGGATCTTGAATTCATTCGCGACCTCGAGCCTCAGCTCGCCCGCAACCATCCCGACCTTCGGCTCGTCGCCGACGAAGCGCTCGGCCGCGGCGACTGCCAGGCCATGACCCGCTTCGGCAAGATCGACGGCCGCATCGAAAGCAAGCTCGAGCAGATCGAGGCCACGCTCACCACCAACTGATGGTCGCCAATCCACAGAAACTCCTCTCCGAATTCAGCCGGCGTCTCGACACTGCGCATACCTTCGAGCGCATCGGCCGGGTCGCTCAGGTCACCGGGCTGCTCATCGAATCTGACGGCCCGCACGCCCGGCTCGGGGACGTCTGCGAGATCGCCTCGCCGCGGCACGGTGTCCGCGTCCTCGCCGAAGTCGTCGGCTTTCGCGAGCACCGCGTCCTGCTCATGCCCCTGGGGGAGATGGAGGGTATTCATCCGGGATGCGAGGTGCGCCTTGGTGCGGGACTCAACCAGATCCCCGGTGGCGATGGGCTGCTCGGGCGCGTGCTCGACGGGCTCGGCAACCCCATCGACGATCTCGGCGCGCTCGACAACGTCAGCCGCGGCGCCCTGCGCCGCTCTCCGCCGAACCCGCTCCTGCGCCGCCGCATCGCCGCGCCGTTCGAGACCGGTGTCCGCACGATCGATACATTCTGCCCGGTGGGCTGCGGCCAGCGTCTCGGCATCTTCGCCGGAAGCGGCGTCGGCAAATCCACCATGCTCGGCATGCTCGCCCGCGGCGGCCGCGCCGATGTCAATGTCATCGCCCTGGTCGGCGAGCGGGGCCGCGAGCTGCGGGAGTTCATCGAGAAAGACCTCGGGCCCGAGGGACTGGCGCGCTCGGTCGTGATCGTCGCCACCTCCGACCAGTCCGCCCCCGTGCGCCTGCGCGCCGCCTATCTCGCCACCGCCATCGCCGAGAGTTTTCGTGACCAGGGGCGCAAGGTTCTCTTCCTGCTCGATTCCGTCACCCGTTTTGCCATGGCGCAGCGCGAGATCGGGCTCGCTGTCGGCGAGCCCCCCACCAGCCGCGGCTACACGCCGTCGGTCTTCTCCGTGCTTCCGCGCCTGCTCGAGCGTACCGGAAATTCAGATTCGGGATCGATCACGGCGTTCTACACCGTCCTCGTCGAGGGCGACGACATGAACGAGCCGATCGCTGATGCCGTGCGCGGCATCCTCGATGGCCATCTCGTGCTCAGCCGCGCCCTCGCCACGGCCAACCAGTTCCCGGCCGTCGATGTGCTCGAAAGCGTCAGCCGCCTCAGCCGCGACATCTGCACGGAAGAGGAATGGGCGCTGATCAGCGAGGCGCGCGACCTGCTCGCCGTCTACCGCCACAACGAAGATCTCATCAACCTCGGCGCCTACACGCGGGGCACCAATGCCCGCATCGACCGGGCCATCGCCCTGCATGACCGCCTCATGGACTTTCTGCGTCAGCGGCCGGACGAGTTTACCTCCCGCGCCGACAGCTTCGCCCGTCTCGGAGAAATCCTGCGATGAAGGCCTTCCGCTTCAGGCTCGAGCCCCTCATCACCCTCCGCAACTGGGAGGAGGAGCGCGCCCGCGTGGCCTTCGGCCAGGCCATCGAGCACGAGCGCCGCATCCAGGCCCGTCTCCAGGCTGTCGAGACCGATCTCGAGGCCGGTTTCCGGGCCTGGGAGCAGGCCCGTATCGTGCGGGAGAAAAACGAGTGCTGGCAGCACCTCGAGTTCCTGCGCGCCGAGCGCGCCAACATCCTGGGCATGCTCGAGGAGGCGCGCCGGGAGCGGGAGGAAAAGGCGCGCCAGCTCATGGACGCGCACAAGCGTCTCCAGACACTCGAGACACTCAAAAACAAGCGCCGCGAGGCTCACCTTGCGGAAATGCGCCGGCGCGAAGAGCTCGAGCTCGATGACATCGTCAGCGCCCGCTTTCAGCCGGATCTCTAACCATGAAGAAACTGCTCACCTCCACCTGGACCCTCGCCATCCTCGCGCTGCTCGCCGGCATGGGCACGCAGGCCGCCGTCCTCATGATGAAGCTTGGCTCCATCGGAGAGGTGCACGAAGAGGAGCCCGTCGACGCAGAGGGCAAGCCCATCCCCGAAAAAATCGAGTGGAACTTTCTCACCCCCGAAATCGAGCGGCTGCAGAGCGAGCTGCGCCTGCGGCTCGACGAAGTCGCCGAGCGCCAGCGCGAGCTCGACGAATACGCGCTGCGGCTCGAGGCCGAGCGTGCCGAAATCGAAAAGCTCAAAAGGGACATCGAGGCCCGCCGCGAGGAACTCGCGCAGTCGCTCTTCGAAGTGCAGGCGATCGAGCAGAAAAACCTCAAGACGCTCGCCGCCAGCTACAGCAATCTATCGCCGGAGGCCGCCCTCGCCATCTTTCAGGAAATGGATGACGAGATGGTGGTCAAAATCCTGTCCTTCATGAAACCCGACCCGGTCGGCCAGATACTGGAAGCGATGGCCCGGACCAAGGATGGCGAGGGCACGCTCGCAGCAAGGGCCGCGGTGATCAC
>RFJS01000332.1 GCA_003694825.1 Verrucomicrobiota bacterium
CTTTTCTCCGGTCGCCCGGGAAAAGCTGTAACAAATCCCGGCCGAGCCGGGTTACCCCAGGACCACGCTTATGAGTTCAATGCACGAAATCGACTACAAGATCCACGGCGACGACATGCAGTTTGTCGAGGTGGAGCTGGATCCGCAGGAAGCCGCCCTCGCCGAGGCCGGTGGCATGATGTACATGGAGGACGGCATCGAGATGCAGACCATCTTCGGTGACGGGTCCGAAAAGAACAGCGGCTTCCTCGGCTCGCTGCTGGGCGCGGGCAAGCGGCTGCTCACCGGCGAATCGCTCTTCATGACCATTTTTTCGAACCAGTCCGTGGGGAAGCGGCGGGTCGCCTTTGGGGCGCCGTATCCGGGAAAAATCATCCCGGTGCATCTGGCGACCATCGGCGGGCAGCTCATCGCGCAGAAGGATGCGTTTCTCTGTGCGGCCAAGGGCGTGAGCGTGGGGATCGCGTTCAACAAGCGGATCGGCACCGGGCTGTTCGGTGGCGAGGGGTTCATCATGCAGCGCCTCGAGGGCGACGGCTGGGCCTTTCTGCACGCGGGCGGCACCGTGGTGGAGCGGACGCTGGCCCCCGGCGAGTCGCTGCGGGTGGATACCGGCTGCGTCGTGGCGTTCGAGTCGGCCGTGGACTTCGACATCCAGTTCGTCGGCGGGATCAAATCGGCGCTGTTCGGTGGCGAGGGGCTGTTCTTCGCCACGCTGCGGGGCCCGGGACGGGTGTGGCTGCAATCGCTGCCCTTCAGCCGCCTCGCGGATCGCATCTACTCGGCGGCGCCGAAGGCCGGCGGCAAGTCTCAGGGCGAGGGGTCGGTGCTCGGCGGGCTGGGCCGACTGCTCGACGGGGACAACTGATCGGCGGGGCGGCCGCGCCGGTGACGCCGGCGAGTGGCCCCGCGGCTGCCGGGCGTCGATGACCTTTCAATCCGGGCCGGGTCCCTGCGCGGGCCCGGCCTTTTCCGTGCCCGGTGCAACGGCATCGATCGTCGATGGCGGCGAGCGGGCCGATGCGGTTGGCCATCGCGCCCCGGGCGGCCAACAGCGCTCCCGCCCGATGGCCGCGTGCAGACCGCATCACGGCGCGCGCCGTGCCCGCGGGGCCGACGACCGGTTTTGCGCGGGGCGGACGCGTCTTCAGTAGTCCTCGAGGACCTTGTCGTAGAAGGCGACGTGGTTGCCGCGGTCCTCGCTGGCGTTGTGCTTGATGGCGGAGCGCGGATGCCGGTTGTAGAGGCCGGTGATCATGTAGGGGATGTCGAAGCCCCATCCGAGCTCGGCGCGCAGGGGGTCGATGTGCGTCTGCAGGCACTCCAGGACGGGCCGCAGTTTGAATTTGGGGTTGTGGAGAAAGCCGAGCAGCAGCTCGAGCGGGCAGTTTCCGGCACCGCGGCCGAGGCCGCCCATGGTGGCGTCGACATAATTCGCGCCGGCGACGATGCCCTCGACGGTGTTGGCGAAGGCGAGCTGCAGGTTGTTGTGCATGTGCACGCCGACTTCCATGCCGTGCGGGCGCGCGTGTATCAGGTATTTTTTGACGAGGTAGCGCACTTCCTCGGTGTAGAAGTGTCCGAAGCTGTCGACGAGGTAGACGGCCCGGGCTCCGGACTGGCAGAGCAGGTCGAGGCCGGCCCCCAGTTCGGATTCCTGCACGGTGGAGGCGGCCATGAGGTTGACGCAGGTGTCGTAGCCCTTGTCCTGCGCGTCCCTGGCCATCTCGAGCGCGAGCGGGATCTGGTGAATGTAGCAGGCGATGCGGATCATCGAGAGCGCGCTCTTTTCGCGCGGCAGGATGTCCGTCTTGTAGTCACTCTTCTCCGCGTCGGCCATGGCGCAGAGCTGGAGCCCGCCGAGGTCCTCCCCCTCGACAATGCGCCGGAGATCGTCCTCGTCGCAATGCCGCCAGGCGCCGTATTGATCGGGGCTGAAGAGCTTTTTCGAGTTCTTGTAGCCGATCTCCATGTAGTCGATGCCGGCGGCGGCACAGGCGCGCAGGACGCCGCGCACGACATCGTCGGAGAAGCGGCTGTCGTTCATCAGGCCGCCGTCGCGAATCGTGCAGTCGAGCACTTTGATCTCCGGGCGGAATCCAACCCAGTTCGTGGAGTAGGAGCTCTGTGGCGAAGGTGTTTCCTCGGACATGATGTGGGAGAGAACAGGAGGGGTGGTCGTGAAGTGGAACGAACGCGCTATGGGGAAAACAGGCCGATGGCGGGGCGTGCAAGGGTATAGGCGCGGCGGCTGCCGCGGCCGGTGCGAATGAGCGGGCGTTGATGCGTGGAAGAAACGGCGGTGATGGCGCGGCGCCTCGTCCGCGCGGAGCCCCGCTCAAACGTGCTGTCGCGCTTTCCGGCTGCACCGGGCGCACCGCTCCGGCACCATGGCCGCCATGCTCGACATTGCATCCACCGTCACGCTCAACAACGGCAACGCCATGCCCATGCTCGGCCTGGGCGTCTACAAGCTCGACGACCCCGAGGTCCTCAAGCGCGCCGTGCGCCATGCATTCGAAATCGGCTATCGCCACATCGACACGGCGGCCGGCTACGGCAACGAGGCGGCGGTGGGGCGCGCCGTCGCCGAGGCGCCGCTCGACCGTAGCGAGGTTTTCGTGACGACGAAGATCACCAACGGCGACATCCGCGCCCGCCGCACGCGGGATGCCTTTCAGGA
>RFJS01000333.1 GCA_003694825.1 Verrucomicrobiota bacterium
CGGCTCCGGCACGGCCACGTCGCTTTCGAACACACGCGAACCGTTGCGCAACTTGAAGGCCCCTGCCGAAACAACGCGCTGCCCGGCCTCGAGCCCCGAGGTCACCACGATGAAATCGCCCCGGGCCTCGCCAGTGCGGATGAACTGCTGCCGGGCCACCAGCGGACGCATCCCGTCGGCGTCCGGCTCGCCTTCCTCCACGATGAAGACCGAGTTGCCGTAAGGAGCGAAAAGCACCGCCGTCTGCGGGATAATCAACACCTCGCGCTGCTCCGGCAGCACCACCTCGACGTCCACGAACATCCCCGGACGCAACAGACCATCCGGATTCGGGACGGTTGCCTGGACCTTGACGTTGCGTGACGCGGCGTCAACCTGCGGATTCAGCGCCGAGACTTCCCCGCGGAAGACGATGCCCGGGAAGGCATCCGTGGTGACGCGGGTTTCGAGCCCTTCGGAGAGCACGGCAAGATTCCGCTGGGGTGTGAGAAATTCCACGAAGACGGGGTCGAGAGCCTGCAGGATCACCACGGGATCACCAATCTTGAGATACTGGCCGAGGCTGATCTGCCGGATGCCCAGGCGGCCGGCAAACGGTGCCCGAATGGTCTTCTTGTCAATGACCGCCCGGATACGCGCGACCTCCGCCTCCGCCGACTTCAACGTCGCCTCCGCCGTATCCAGCTCGGCCTGCGAAATGGTCCGGTTATTGTAAAGGTCCCTCGCCCGCCGGGCATTGGTTCGCGCCAGCTCGAGATTGGCTTCCGCCGCGCGCAGTTGCGCCGTCTCCACATCGCTGTCCAGGACCGCCAGAACCGCTCCGGCCTCCACCATCTCGCCCCCTTCAAACCCGATCTCGCGCACGACGCCTTGCGCCTCGGCGACAACCATCACGCCCTGATAGGCGGTTACCGTCCCAACCGCGGGCAGCGTCCTCTCCCAGCTCACGGCCTTCACTTCAGCCAGAGCCACCGCCTCCGGCGGCATCGTCTGGTTGGCACTGGCCGCAATCAGACCCTTGATCATCGACATATACATGCCGGCGAGCCCGCCCCCGATCAGGGCCACCAGCACAACCGCTCCAATAATCTTTTTCCACATGATGCTTCGAAAATCCCCTCCGTGTTTCAACAGGCAGCAAGCGTCGCGCTCGACACCACAGGACGGTTCCCGAAAAACCCGCCGCAGGCGAGCCAAATCCCGGCCGTCACCACCGCGCCGATACCCTTCCGGCACTCCGGACGCCCCCGCCGCCGTTTCGCCTCTTTTCTCGCTGCTGCATTCGTTTTTTCCATATCTCGCGTTAAAACCTGACGCTCCGTCATTTTTGACGTTGCGTCAATTCGTTTTTTGTTTTCCTTCATGGGTCGATAAACAAGGCCGTGGCATCCCGGAAACAGACCCAGATCGCCGAACGCGAGACCGCCATCCTCGACATCGCAGGCCGGATCCTCGCGCGCGAGGGCATGGCCGCGCTCACGATGGAGCGGGTCCTCGCCGAGGTCGATTTCTCGAAAGGCACGCTCTACAATCACTTCCGCTGCCGCGAAGATCTGCTCATCGCCTGGCATGCCCGCTGTTTTCGCCAGCACTTCGAACTCTTCGCCCGCGGCGCGCTCTTTCGGGGACGGCCGCGCGAGCGCTTCCTCGCCGTTGGCATCGGCGATGAAATCAAGCATGCGCTCGACCCCGTCCCGGCCGCGATCGTGATGACCGAGGAGATCCTCGCAGGAGCGTCCGAGCATTGGCGCGAGACGTTCGTCGCGAACCTCCGCGAGGGAGCCGGCCTCTTCGAGGGCATCGTCCGGGACGGCATCGCCTCGGGCGACCTCAGCCCGGAGCACGACCCGGAAATCGTCGCCTCCGCCGCATGGTCGGTCTGGGTCGGCGCCCGGGAACTGCACCACGCGGGGATGATTCTGCGCGGACGCCCCGCTGAGGAGTTTGCCACTATCCGCGGCCGGATGGTCGCCATCCTGCTCGACGGGTTCGGGTGGAAGCCACTCTCCACCGAACACGATTACGACGCCGTGCGCCGCCGCATTCTCGAAGAGGTTTACCGCCCGGAAGCCACGCAACTCGGCTGGCTGCCCGGCGACGACAGCGCGAACTCCTGACGCCCTCGGCCCTCGCGCCCCGAGGTCCAGCTACAGGATGCGGGTTTCCGCCACGAAGGCCGATTCCCCGAGACAATCGCGAATCTCCGCCTCGAGCGACTGTGCATCCGCCTCCTCATCGAGAAGGGCGAAACTCGCACTCCCGCTTCCGGTCATCAGCACGCCCTGCACCCCCGGC
>RFJS01000334.1 GCA_003694825.1 Verrucomicrobiota bacterium
CCGGTGGCGGTTAAACGCGGGGCAGGCGCGGCGGACCAAACTCCAGCCCCGGCGGGGTGCCCAGCACCTCGCGCAGCACCACGGCGCGCTTCAACCCCGCCGGATCCCGCAAGTCGTCGCGGAGCGCGATGGCGAGCCGGCCCGAGGCCGCCGCCGTTGACGGTCGGCGGCTGGCCCCTGCCTTCGTTCCGGCCCGGCGAGCGATCCGATCGCTTGTTTCCGAAATCTTCGCCCGCTGCGCCTCGAGCGCCTGCAGTTGTTCCTGTAACTGTCGCTGACGATCGATGATCGCCTGGTTTGCCGCGGCCGCGCCCGTCCCCCGGGACGGTTCCCGGCGATCGACGGACACCGTCGGGATCGGTGGCGGCAAGGGCTCGGCCCGGGATGGCGGCGTCGTCGACGGCACCGCCTCCCGGCCCTCGTCTCCAGCGGCCTCGAAAAGCGGCTCCGGCTCCGGTGAGGCCCCCTGCTGGCGGGCAAGAATCCGGCGGCGGATCTCCTCCTGGATGCGCCGGGTCCGCTCCGCTTCATCCGGATCGTAGACCGGCTCGTCCTCGAGCTCCTCGTCCGCCTCCGTCTCGGTCCCCTTCTTCAGACCGCGCAGGCTGTAGGCAATCAGCACGATTACGGCGATGACGAGCTGGAGGTGGTCGAAGAGCCATTCCATGGACGATCAGTTCGGTTGAGGCCACGGCCGCCTATCCGGTCCGCTTCAGGACTCGGGCTCTTCAGGCTGGGCGATGGACTTGCGCATGTCGGTGTCAGCCTGAATGTTCTGAAAACGGTAGTAGTCCATCACGCCGAGATTGCCATTGCGGAAGGCTTCGGCGATCGCCAGCGGCACCTGGGCCTGCGCCTCGACGACCTTCGCCTGCATCTCCTGCACCCGCGCCTTCATCTCCTGCTCGAGCGCGACGGCCGCGGCGCGGCGGATTTCCGCCTGAGCCTGCGCCATGTTCTTGTTCGCCTCCGCCTGCGCCTCCTGCAGCTTGGCCCCCACGTTTTCGCCGACGTCCACATCGGCGATATCGATGGAAAGGATCTCGAATGCCGTGCCGACATCGAGACCACGATCGAGGACGTTCTTGGAAATGCGATCCGGGTTCTCCAGCACATGCTTGTAGGTATCGGCCGAGCCGATCGTCGTGACGATGCCCTCGCCGACCCGCGCGATCACGGTGTCCTCCTTGGCGCCACCGACAAAGCGGTCGAGATTGGTGCGGACGGTGACCCGCGCCTTCACCTTCACCTGGATGCCGTCCTTCGCCACCGCATCGATCGTCGCTCGTCCCTTTTCGGGATCCGGACAATCGATCACCTTGGGATCGACGGACGTGCGCACGGCCTCGACCACCGATTTTCCCGAACCTTTGGTCGCGAGATCGATGGCACACGCCCGCTGCCAATCCAGCTCGATGCCCGCCTTCTGCGCAGCGATGATCGCCTGCACGGTCGGGATCAGATTGCCGCCCGCCAGGTAGTGCGCTTCGAGATCATCGACGCTCAGCATGATCCCCGCCTTGATCGCCGTGACGCGCGCATCGACCACCAGGCTGTAGGGCACCTGCCGCAGCCGCATCGCGATCAATGTGATGGGGCTGACGTAGGCGCCCGCCAGTGCCGCGCGCAGCCACACGAAAAAGAAGGCCGCAAACCACAGGACGAAGGCGAGAACGACAACACCCGCCGCGATGAGAAGGATGAACGATAGATTCATGGCTTGGATACGATGAGGCGAAAATTATCTTTTCCGCGCACGATGAGACGCGCGCCCCGCTCGGCATAGCCGTCGCGGCAAAAGGCTTCATACTGTTTTCCGTCGAGGACGACCAGCCCCGAAGGCGCGAGAACCGTCGCCGCCTGGCACTCGCGGCCCACGACATCGGCTTCCGCGGCGGGCTTCGTCGCGCTGCCGGACACCGACGCCGCGAGAAAGAAACGCCGGCCGAACCGCGTGCGCGGCAGCCAGACAAACTCCACGATGAGCGCGACCGCGATGATGGCGACGCCGGCCCCCACCGCGATCAACCCGCCGGCCGTGCCATGGTCCTGAAAGGCCATGACCGTCCCGATGATCATCAGAATGCCTCCCAGCACCCCGAGGAGGCCTCCAGGAAGGAAAATCTCCAGGGAGATCATGATCGTCCCGATCAGGAAAAGCAGAAGAATCGTCGTCATTTGTCCGCCGGCTCCACAATCAGGACGAAATCCCCGCGCTTCACGACCCGAATCTTTCGCCCGGCCGGAATTTCGCCGACCGCCGCGCGCGCCTCATAGCGCCGCCCGTCGATCTCCACCCGCCCCACCGGGTGCAGATCGGTCACGACCACGCCGACGGATCCGACATCGGCCCCGCCGGCCTTCGAGGGTTCGTCCCCCGCCTCCGCCGCGCCCGGCTCCCGCCGGGCTGTCCCTCCGACAGCGCTGCGGAGAACGAATCGATCCCAGAACAACGACCTGGGCAGCAACCGGGCCACAATGGCGATGAGCCCCACCGCCAGAAACAGCCCGAGCGCCAGATTGTAGGCCGGCGTGACAAACATCTCCGGTGTCAGCTCGAAGGCCTCGCCCGGCCAGACGTCCGCCATCCCCCATAGCAACCCCACGATCATCGACACCAGACCGACAATGGCAAAGACGAGAACTCCCGGGAAAAAGAGCAACTCCACGAAAACCAGCACCACGCCCAGCAGGAAGAGCAACATCGGCTCATGCCCGGAGAGCCCGGCCACGTTGTGTCCGAAAAAGACGAGGAGCAACAGGATGATTCCCGAGATGCCGAATACGCCGAACCCCGGCGTCTTGAACTCGATGAACAAGAGCATTCCGCCCAGCCCGAGCAGCAGCGGGCTGATCTTCATCAACCACTGCGCCAGCTCGACGGACCAGGTCATCTGAAAGCGCTTGACGACAGGTGCGGCCCCTTCGCCCGCCAGCGCCGTGATCAGCTCGTCGAGAGTGTCATGAATACCCGCACCGAGCAGAGGCTGCGGCGGATCCCCATAGCGCTTCATCGCCTTCGTGGCGGTGAGCATGAGCAGCTCGTCCTTCGTCTTGATGACGTCCCCGTCGATGACCAGTTCGTAGTTGGGATCCATCATCGCGCGCAAAACCTCCGCGCGAAATTTTCTGCCTTCGGAAAACGCGTCCACCTTGGCCGCGAGGTAAGCGGTCATCTTCCGCTTCAGGCCTTCGCTCACATCCTCTCCGGTAGAAAGGATCGGCTCGGCCGCGCCGATCACTCCCTTCGGCGCGAAGAAGATATCGTCTGTGACCCCCGCAATGATCGCGCCGGCCGATCCCGCCTCCCGATCCACGTAGGTCACGACCGTCCCCTTGAACCGGTCGAGAATCTCCATGATCTCGAGCGTCGCGCCCAACTCCCCACCGGGCGTATCCATGTGGAGCACGACATAGTCGGCATCGGCATCCACCGCCTCCTTCACACCGTTGCGGACGATAAAGACGGTCGGCTGACCGATCTGGCCCTGAATCGGCACGACGTAGAACCGCGGAGCGGGCGCCTCCGTCGCGGCCGGCCCGTCAGCGGGGGACTCACCGGCGGCCTCCGCCACTGCATCGGCTCCCGCCTCATCCGCGCCACGGCTCGTGGTCACCGACCACAACAGCACCAACAGGGCACTCAAAATCGATCGCATCATCGCTGGCCATCGACTCTGCAGCAGCCTCCGGGCAAACGCAAGTAGCCTCGTCTCCATCAGAGACGATCGCCCGCCGCCATGCGACCCTCCTCCCGCCCCTCGGCTGTGCGCGTGTGCCCACGCAACGTGCGGTGCCTGCGGCGCATGCCGCGCCCTCCGCCGGCCGACCGAGCCTGGGAGGCTAAACCGCGCGATCCTCCTGGAGGAACTGCTGTCGGGTAATGTCGTGCAGGGTCACGACACCGACCACCCTTCCCGGCTCGACCCGGCTGATCACCGGAAGCGTCGTGTGCTCAGTGGCGACGAACTCCCTGACGACATCCTTGATCTTCTGATCCGGATGCACGATCGGCACCGGCGGATCCACCAGAATGTCGCCCACCACCCGTTCCGGATGCTCGGGCGCCACCCTCTGGATCCCCTTGCGGTGCACCATGCCCACATAACGACCATCGCCATCAAGAACCGGATACAGATTGAAATTCTCGCCCGCGATCTTTGCGGCCGCCTCCGGCAGCGGCTCATCCTGCCGCAGCGCGACAACTTCGTGCGTCATGATCGTGTTCACGGGCAGATCCTGCCAGTGCTCGCTGGGACGCAGCAGCGGAAACTTCCTCAGATTGATCCCGTCCTGCAGCAACAGCGCATCGTAGACGGGCACCTTCCGCAAGCGGCTCGCCACCGCGTAGGCGGTGAGGTTCGCCAGCATAATCGCGAGAATCAACGGATAGTCCCCGGTCAGCTCGAAGATCATCAGGATCGAACACACCGGCGCCCGAATCACGCCCGCAAACATCGCTCCCATGCCGATCACTGCCAGTGAAGACGCCATGGGCGCCATCCCCGGGTCCACCAACCCGGCCAACTTTCCGACAATCCCACCGAGCATCGCTCCGATAAACAGCGTCGGCGCGAAAATGCCTCCACAACCGCCACTGCTGTAGGAAAAGATCGTCGCGAGAAACTTGCCGACAAACAGCGCCAGCAACACACCGATGCCCAACCGGCCGAACAAGGCGTCCGTCAGATCATTGTAGCCGATACCGAACACACCGCTGCGATCGTAGAAAAACAACACGAGCGCACCGACGATCCCGGTCGCCAGACCACCGGCTCCCGGCATCGCCCACACCCATCTCCCGCGGATCGCCTTCAATCGCTCCCGCAGGGTCAGCAGCCCCCACGAGAACCCCTCGGAGAAAAAACCGGCGAGGAGCCCGACAATCACACTCAACACCAGCCCCACCACGCTGAACTCCTGGTGGCTCGGGACCGAAAACATCGCGCTCGAGCCGAGCATCGCCCGCTCGATCACCGCCGCGATCACCGCCACCAGGACGATGCCGGCCAGCGCGCGGTGCTTGAGGTCGCCCATGATCTCCTCGATCGCAAACATGATCGCGGCCAACGGCGTATTGAATGCCGCCGCGATTCCCCCGGCCGAGGCCATCGGCACGAGACGGGCCACATCCCTCGGCGCCAACCCCAGCCAACGCCCGACGACGGATGCGAACGAAGCCACCACCTGGACTGTCGGTCCTTCGCGTCCGAGGCTGCCTCCCGTTCCGATTGAGAACGCGCCGACCAGAAACTTCCACAGGCCCACATCGCCCCGGATCCGGCCGAAACGCAAAAAATACGCCGCCTTCGTCTGCGGGATGCCACTGCCCCGGGCCAGAGGAGCGTAGTTTGCCAGGCACCACCCGGCAAGAATCCCACCGAGCGCCGGAGTGACGATCACCAGCGCAAAGCGCCAGGGCGACTCCATCTCCGCAAACCGATAAATGATGTTATGCTCCGACCATGAAATCGCCCAGTGAAAGGCCACCGCCGAAACACCCGCCAGCACCCCGATCAACGCCCCGAGGAAATACAACTGCCTTTCCTGGCCGCGCAACAACCGGTGCGCGGCATCCGCGGCCATCCGTCGCAACTTCCGATAGTGAAACATGGATTGTCTGGGTGCCATGGCGTGAAGCCGCCGAGCATGAACACCCCTACCCGGTCGAGTCCATGCCCGAGTCCTTCCGAGAGTCTACTTCGTCCCCGGCCGGCAGAGCCACGAAGCCGCCGAGCCTCGGATCCGCCCGGTTCGCCGCCGGCCAGGGAAAAACGGGCACCGTGCGGGCCCTCCTTCCCGTCGATTTCCGGGTTCCCTACCCACCATCCACCCGTCATATCTGATCGTCCATTCCCCGTTTTCCATGCCTCGACCACCCCACCTGCTCATCTTCAACCCCGACCAATGGCGCGGCGATGTCCTCGGACACCTCGGCAACCCGGCCGCCCACACCCCCTTCATCGACCGCTACGTCCGCGAAGAAGCGGTCTCCTTCCGCCATGCCTTCTGTCAAAACCCCGTCTGCACCCCGAGCCGGTGCAGCTTCATGACCGGCTGCTATCCCCACGTGCGCGGCCACCGCACCATGCACCACATGCTCCAGCCGGACGAGCCGATGCTCCTGCGCACCTTGCGCGCGGCGGGCTACCATGTCTGGTGGGGCGGCAAAAACGACGTCGTCGCGCGCCAGCGCGGCTTCTCCGACTACTGCGACGTGAAGTTCACCCCGACCGACACCCTCCCCGATACGCACGCGCTTCGGCCCCCGCGCGGAGACTCCGCCGGCGACACCGACCACTACTCCTTCTACGTCGGCAAACTCGAAAAACCCGCCGGAGCCGACCGCTACCGCGACCAGGACTGGGCCCTGATCGAGGGCGCCATCGCGCACATCCGCAATGCCCCGCCCGACCGGCCGCTCTGCATCTACCTCCCGCTCACCTACCCTCACCCGCCCTACGCCGTCGAAGACCCCTACTACTCGGCCATCGATCCCCACGCGCTCCCGCCCCGCATCCGCGCCGAACCGGCCGAAGCCGGCAAGCCCGCCATCCTGCGCGGCCTGCGTGAGCTGCAGGGCCTGCGCGGCTGGTCCGAGGCCCGCTGGAGCGAGCTGCGCCGCACCTATTACGGCATGTGCGCGCGTGTCGACGACCAGTTCCGCCTCGTCATCGAGGCGCTCAAACAGAGCGGCCGGCACGACGACACAGCCGTCTTCCTCTTCTCCGATCACGGCGACTACACCGGCGACTACGGCCTGGTGGAGAAGACCCAGAACACCTTCGAGGACTGCCTCACGCGCGTGCCCTTCATCATCAAACCACCCCGCGGCCACCGCGTCCGGCCCGGCATTCGCGACGCCCTCGTCGAACTCATCGACTTCCCGGCCACCGTCGAGGCACTCTGCGGCATCACCCCCGCCCACACCCACTTCGGCCGCTCCCTGCTACCCCTGGTCGCCGGCGATACCGACACGCACCGCGACGCGGTCTTCTGCGAGGGCGGCCGCCTCCCCACCGAACGCCACACACGCGAAGCCGAATCCCTGCAAAACAGCGGAAAGACCTCGCGCTACTGGCCCCGCCTCCATCTCCAGACCGGGGACGGTCCCGAGCACGGCAAGGCCGCCATGTGCCGGACCGATCGCTACAAATACATCATGCGCCTGCTCGAACCCGACGAGTTCTACGACCTTCGCACCGACCCCGGCGAAACCCGCAACGAGATCGACAACCCCGCCTACGCCGCGCCCATCGAGGCGCTGCGCCGCCGTCTGCTGCGCTGGTACATGGAAACCGCCGACGTCGTCCCCCACACCCCCGACTGCCGCTGACCCTCTTCCCCCGCCGCGGCCGCCCCGGACGTCCCTTCACCGCACCAGCCGCCGTCGCACCGCGAAAGCCCGGGCGACATTCGCCGTCAGGATCCGCATCAACTCCGCCGCGTCGATCCCGCGCGAACGCAACATGGGCGCAAAATCCACAAACAGCGTCTCATACCCGCGAAACGTGCCGCCATCCGGCTTTCCGGGATCATACCAACCGGCGTCATGCGACAACAACACCCGGCCCAGCAGATCCGCCTCCCGCAGCATCAACAGCACCGCCAGATGCCGCTCCAGCGACTCCGGCCGCAATCCATCCAGCGAAATCCATGCTCCCCGACGGGCCGCCTCGAAAATCGCCCCATCCGGCGCATTTTGCGCATGCACCCAGACAAAGGCCTCCGGCGCCACGCCATGGGCCTCCAGAATCTCCAACATCGCCAGCCCCGGTCCGCTCCCAGTGTGAGCCGCGATGGTCAAGCCCGTCTCCCGGTGCGCCAATGCCGCTGCCTCGACCAGTTTGCGATCGATCGCCGACAAGGCCGCCTCGGGATCCACCCCGATCTTGATAAATCCCGGCCGAATCCCCGTATCGCCGATTCCCTCGCGTGCCTCGGCGATCCAGATCGCGGCCAACGCCTCCGCTGAAAGCTCCCTCGCGTGCGCCGGCACGAACTTGTCGCCGGCCGCCCCGTAGTAGCCCGTATTCGTCACAAACCGCACCCCCGTTCGTTCCGAAAGCGCGCGCAGCAACTGCGGATCTCGCCCGATAAAGGCCGGCGTGCACTCGAATATCGCCGCCACCCCGCGCGCCGCCGCGGCGCGCACATGCGGTTCCGCCACGGCGAGGACCGCCTCCGGCTCGTAACGGCCCGGAGTTATGCGGTCGGCCCCGATGAAGTCGACCAGCACATGTTCATGCGCCAGCGCCATGCCCAGCCGCGACGCCGCCACCGGCCCGGTGACGGTCTCGATCCATCCCGCTTCCGCGGCCGCGGCCTCGGCCTCGAGCGACGGCAGCCAGCCGTGCATCCGCATCCAGTCCTCCACCCGCGCCGGCCACGCATCCGTCGTGCCATGACCCTTTCGCATCCCGAAACCGTGCCCGCCTCGCTCGAAGATATGCAACTCCGCCGGGACGCCCGCCTCCCGCAGCGCCCGGAAAAAGCCGATGCTGTTCTCGGGGGGCACGACACGGTCGTCGGCGGCGTGAATCAACAGCGTCGGCGGCGTGCGCGCCGTGACCTGCCGCTCCGTCGACAACAGGGCCTTCAACGCCTCCGGGGCCGGCTCGCCGATCAGATTGCGGCGCGACCCCGCGTGCGTCCACGGCACGTCCATGAAACTGATCACCGGATACACCAGCACCGCGAAATCGGGCCGCGCGCTCACCGCGTCGAGGGCGCTCCCCGTCCGGCCATCCGGATGATCGAAAAGCGTCGCCGCGGTCGAAGCCAGGTGCCCGCCGGCCGAAAACCCGAGCACCCCGATCCGGTCCGGCCGCACGCCGTAATCCGCCGCCCGCGAGCGCACCACGCGGATCGCCTGCAACACATCGCGCAGCGGATGCGGGTGCCCGTAGTCGCCCAGGCGATAGCGCAGGACAAACGCCGTTACTCCCCGGGACTGCAGCCAGAGTCCCACCTCCCAGCCTTCGTGGCCGAAAGCCTCCCGGGCGTAGCAGCCTCCCGGGCACACCACCACCGCCGTCCCGGAGTTCGCTGCGGGAGCCGCCCGATAGACCGTCAGCGAGGGATCGTGGATATTGCGCACCCGATCCCCCTCCCAGACCTCGGCCCCGCCATCGGCCCGGCCGCCCGGCACGCCGTCGGGCCAGATCCGGATCACTTCATCACTGAGCTGGGCAAACGCCCCGGTTGCCACCCACAGGGTCATCAGAAGAAAGCCTCGCATGATCGGCCGCTCATCCTCCCGGCAACCGGGGCGAAGTCAACGCACCACCCCCGCCGCCGATGCGACAACGATCATTCGACCTCCGCACTGGCCTCGTAGATATCGACCTCGACGATTCGCCCGGCCTTCCACCGCCACACGTGGACGAACAGCCCCTCGAAGACCTGCCCGGTCTCCACCAAAACCCGCCGCACATCCAGCAGCGCCACCACCCGGTCTCCCGCCTGCAGCAACGACTTCACCTCAAAGCGCTGGTTGTCCACCCGCGTCATGTTGGCGAAGTAGCGCTGGATCGCCTCCGTCCCCACGTGCACGCCGCGAAACGGCGAGCACGGATGACTATGGGTGCGCCACACGACATGCTCATCGAGCGCCTGAAACAACGGCACCAGGTCGGCCTCCGCATAGGCTTCATAAATCTCGCGTGCCAGAGGCAGCAGGTCGGGCACCGGTTTCATTGCGGAAGCGTGCTACACGGCCGCGGCATCGGCACCGAGCAAAAAACGCACTTTCGCGCTTTCCCCGCTCGATCCTTGTCTACCACACGCAAGCCGCCGCTATCGGCGCTCTCTACCATGACTCTCAAGATAGCTACCCGTATTGCCCGCATGATTGCGGTCCTTCCCTGCCTCTCGCTCGCCCTGAGCGCCGCCGTTACTCCGCCCCGGCCGATTTCCACGGTGGCCCCGAAACACCCGCCCGAGCTTCTCGCCAAGGGCGTCGACGGCTCCGCAACCGTGAAGTTCAAGGTCAATGCCGACGGCACCGTCTCCGACGCCACCGTCACCAAAGCCACCGATCCGGCCTTCGGCGAGGCCGCCATCGCCGCCGTGAATCAGTGGCAGTTCGAGCCGGCCACCCGCGACGGCGAGGCGATCTCGATCAAGGTCGCCCAGAAATTCGATTTTCAGGCCCCGCCGGAAAAGAAGTTCGAAGCGGTTGTCGGCCGCCCCGTCTTCATGGCGCCCCCCGACGGGGTGATCTCGGCAAAGGACCTCGGCCATCGGCCCAAGCCCGTCGTCCCCATCAAAGCGCCGTATCCGCCGAGCCTCGCCGGTTCCGGCAAGGAGGCGCTCGTGCGCGTCCGTTTTATCATCAATACCGACGGTCTCGCCATCAACCCCGAGGTCGTCGGGGTCGAGGGCGACAAAGGCTTCGAACCCTACGCGCTGCTCGCCGTTGCGCGGGCCCGCTGGGAGCCCATCGAGCACGAGGGCAAGATCGTTCCCGTCTCCATGCAGGTGCCCGTTCGCTTCGCGGAAAAGCCCGCCGGCGGCGCGAAGGGGAAAGCCAGGGCCGAGCACTGATCCCCGCTCGACTTTCCTTTCCTGCCAAACGGGCGAACCGGTTTCGGTTCGCCCGTTTTCCGTACCACGGCCGCCGCCGCACTCACAGCGCGGCGAGTGCGTCCTGCAATTGCTCCGCGTGGCGCTTCGGATCAACCTTCTCGATGACCGCAAGCACGGTCCCGTCCGTATCCAGAATATACGCCGACCGTGACGGCGCCATGTATTTCCGGCCATACATCGATTTCTGCACCATGGAGTCGGCCGCTTTCGCGAACTGAAACTCCGGATCCGAGACCAGCGTAAAGCCGACCCCCATCTTCTCCGCATACCGCTGATGCGAGCGGCAGGTATCCCGCGAAATCGCCACGACGTTATAGCCCTGCCGGTCAAACGTCTCCCAGGAGCGCGCCAGCTCCGCCACCTGCACATCGCAGGCGCTCGTGTTGTTGCGCATGTAGACCGAAACAATCGTCCGCCTCGTCAGCAGGTCGGCGAACTTCACGGTCGCCTCCGCCCCGTCGCGCACAACGCGCACCTCGAAGTCTGTATTCAGTTTTTCTCCGACGTCTATCATCGTCCCGAGACCCCATCATCGCCGCTCCGGCGAGTCAACGGCTCGCCGCCCCGCCCGAACCAGCCCGGACGCCTGCCTCACAACGGCCGCAAATCCTCCGGCCGTCCCGCGTCCCGCCACCGGCAGCCATCCACGCGATGCGCCCGGATCACCTCTCCGGCACCGGCGAGCCGCAGGTAGCTCGAGACAATGGAAAACGCCCCGGTCTCGCTCAACAGATCCAGCAGCCGGGGGGACACGACATGGATGCCGCAAAACCCGAGCGGCGTCACGGTCCCGTTCGCCGGATCCCTCACGAGCACATCTCCCTGCGGTGTCCGCCGGCCGCAAAGACGACCCGCCCCGTCGAACAGCAGCGGCCGGTTCGTCTCCCGTGGCTTCGCCGCGAGGCTCGCCAGCGCGCCGGAGGCACAATGCGCCGCATACATCGCCCGCAGATCGATGTCGCTGAGGACATCCACATTGTGGACAAAAAACGGCTCGTTTCCCCGAAGAAACGCCGCCGCCGCTTTCAATCCACCCCCGGTATCGAGCAGCTCCTTTTCCCGGGAGAAGCGCACCGCCACGCCGGGCGGACGATGCCTCTCCATCCACGCCTCGATCTGCTCCCCGAGATGGTGGAGATTGATCACGACGGAGGTCACACCGGCCTCCACCAGGCGCTCGAGGACAACCGCCAGCAGCGGGCGACCGCCGACCTCCACGAGGGCCTTTGGCTTTCGCTCCGTGATCGGCCGCAGGCGCCGGCCCAGCCCGGCGGCAAAAATCATCGCCTTCATCACGCCCCCTCCTTCGCGCCGGCCTCCCTCACGACATCGCGGTGATGCAGCTCCACCACCACGCCCGGCTGCGCGCCCAGCCCCTTTGCCAGCTGCGTGGCGCAATAGACCGACCGATGCTGCCCGCCCGTGCACCCGAAGGCCACCGAGAGATGAGTGAATCGACGTTTTTGATACGCCTTGACCACCTGCCCGATCACATCCCGGACACTTCTGAGAAACTCGTGCACCTCCGGCTGCCCCTCGAGCCACGCCGCCACCGGCGCATCATCGCCGGCGAGATGTCGATACGCCTCGAGGCGCCCGGGGTTGGGCAGCGCCCGGCAGTCGAACACAAACCCGCCGCCATGCCCGGAGGCATCTTCCGGCAGACC
>RFJS01000335.1 GCA_003694825.1 Verrucomicrobiota bacterium
CCGATCAGGCCCTCTGGCGGGATTGGTATCGTTTCACTGTCGATCTGGCGGTGGCGGGTTGCTTCTCCGACGACGAGACGGAGCGAAGGATGGCGCGCAGCTTTGTCGAGGACGCGCTCAGCAAGGCCGGGCGGGACACAGAGGTGTTCGGATCCGCCGAGCAGGTGCGCGCCGCCATCGACGCGCTCGAGCCGAGTCCGGAGCATATGTTCTGGTTCGAATATAACTTTCTCTTCGTGCTCGCCGCGGACGGCCGCGCGGAGAAAGCGGCGCTGGGCGACCACTCGCCGGCGGGCTATCGCCAGCGGGCCCGCTTCTACACCATCAGCGACGAGGCGCGGCTGAATTTCGCCAGGCGTGTCGCTGAGTATATTATTTTTCTCGCGGAGAACACCGGCCTTGTCGCGGCCGAGCGCTGCGCTGCCGCGCGGAAGCGGCTGGCCGCGTATCGAAAGCTCGAAGCGTTTCTCGAGGACATTTCCGTTTGACGGGAAGCGCCGGGCGAAGGTGGTGCGAGGCATGGCAGCCCGGTGCGGTGGACACGGCGTTTCCGCCCGGCCGCATTCGCCGCTGGTCAGCGGACGGCCATCACGATCGTCGCGGATCGCGGGCACAGCGGGGGACGCCGCTGGCCCGGTGAGAACGGCTCGATCTCAGCCCTCCCGGGCGACCCGGGCCCGAAGGAACGAAACCAGCTCCTCGGCGGCGGCCTCGAGAGCGTCGGTCGCGGCCGCCTCTTCGGTTCGTCGCATTGTCTCAGCAAGCTCCATGTCGCTCTTCTGCCGCTTCTCGAGATGCTCTCGCGTGATGATCTTCGAAAAGGGAACGATGCCGGTGCGCACATCGAGGAGCACGACCTCGCACGTGCTGAATGCCTTTACCGAATCTCCGGCGAACATTCGGTATTTGGAGTAGGTGGCGCTGCGAATGCGGTAGATCAACAGCAGGTCGGCCTGCATTCTGACCGCTGCCTCCCGCAAAATCGGGAGCGATGGGTTCCGGGGTGTCATCAGAGAGGGAAGCGGTGTCGCCTCCCGCACGACTCCCGAGGCCATCAAGGCGTTCTCGAGCGTATCCATGAAACCCTGCTGGACTTTCAGGTAGCCTTCGTCCGCCCAGTAGTAGCGGCCATAGGCCCGGGAGCTGTCGGCGTCCGGAAACCGCATCAGTGCGATTCTCGCCCCGGCCGGGATCGTGACGGAGCTGCCCAGGATCCTCGCGATCGCCTCGTCGCCGAGGACCGCCTGGTCGGATGGAAAGAGCGAGCCGCCCAACGCGGGCTTTTCATCGGCCTCGACCGCTGGCATCGGCGGCGTGATTTGCGGGTTTGTGACGGCACAACCCGAGGCGAGCAGACCAAGGATGAAGCAAAGGGGCAGGATCGTGAGGTGTTTCATGCGGGGTGAGAGACGACAAACCCGATGTATCGAAAGGGCAACGTCGTTTCGAGGCGGGTTGCACAGGGACCACCGTCGCTCTGCGTGCCTCTCGAAGCCGCGAAACCGTTCGCGGGCGGCGCCGGCCACGGACAGCATCACCCGGGCCGAGGGGCCACAGCCGGCCCTGCGGCACGGTGGCTTCCGCGCCTGCGGCAATCTCCGGAATTTCTTTCAGGCTGCTCAGGCCTGCTGGTCGGCCTGCACGGCGGTGATGGCGATGGTGTAGACGATGTCTTCGACGAGGGCGCCGCGCGAGAGGTCGTTGACCGGCTTGCGCAGGCCCTGGAGCATGGGGCCGATGCTGATGACGTTGGCGGAGCGCTGGACGGCCTTGTAGGTGGTGTTGCCGGTGTTGAGATCCGGGAATACGAAGACCGTGGCGCGGCCGGCGACCGGGCTGTCGGGCGCCTTGGTGCGGGCAACCTCGGGGATGGCGGCGGCGTCGTATTGCAGCGGGCCGTCGATGAGGAGATCGGGGCGGCGCTTTTTGGCGATTTCGGTGGCGGCGCGGACCTTGTCGACGTCGGCGCCGGATCCGGACTGGCCGGTGGAGTAGCTGATGAGCGCGACTCGCGGCGGGATGCCGAATTGCTCGGCGGATGCGGCGCTCTGGACGGCGATGTCCGCGAGCGTCTCCGCGTCGGGATCAGGGATGACGGCGCAGTCGCCATAGACGAGGACCTGCTCGGGCAGGCACATGAAGAAGACGGAGGAGACGGCGCGCGCGCCGGGGCGGGTCTTGATGAGCTGGAGCGCCGGGCGAATGGTGTTGGCCGAGGAGTGAACGGCGCCGGAGACGAGGCCGTCGACTTCATCGAGCGCGAGCATCATGGTGCCGAGCACGACGGTGTCTTCGAGGGCTTCGCGAGCCTGGGCTTCAGTGAGGCCCTTGTGGCGGCGGCGTTCGAGCAGCGGCTCGAGATAGCGGTCGCGCACGTCGGCGGGATTGATGATCTCGACGTTGTCGAGTTTGACGTGCTGGCGTTCGGCGATGAGGTGGATTTCCTCGGGGTCGCCGAGCAGGACGCAACGGGCGAGGCCGCGTTGCTGGCAGATGGCGGCGGCGGTGATGGTGCGCGGTTCGTTGCCCTCGGGCAGGACGATGCGCTTGTTGGCGGCGCGGGCACGATTGGCGAGCTGGTGCCGGAAGGCCGCCGGCGACATGCGGAACTCCAGCTCGGTGTCGATGCGGGACTGGAGTTTGTCGACGTCGATGTTGCGGGCGATGAAATCGAGCGTGATGGAGAAGCGCTCGTAGTCGTCGGCGGGGATCTCGTTGGAGATGCGCGAGAGGCGCGAGGCGGTGGTAAAGCTGTCGGTGGGGACGCTGAGGACGGGAAGCCCGGCCTGGAAGGCGGGACGGAGGATTTGCAGGAGGTTCTTGTCGGTGAGGGTGCCGCCGGTGATGATGAGGCCGGCGAGGCCGATGTTGCTGGTGGCCGCCATGGCGCCGCCGAGGATGACGTCCACGCGGTCGTGCGGAGCGATGAGGAGCGCGCCGGCATGCATGCGGTGGAGGATGTGCTCGACGTTGCGGGCGCAGAGGTAGACGGCACGGACGCGGCGCCGGGTGATCTCGCCCTCGTTGATGATGGTGGCCCCGAGGTGACGGGCGACGTCACTGACGCGGATCGAGGGCAGGAGCGGGTTCCACGGGATGCAGCCCAGCAGCTGAAAATCGTCGCGGGCGAAGACGGGGTTGTCGCAGGCGACGCAGGATTTGTAGTCGTTGTAATAGGCGGGGTCGCCGGTGGCGGCCGCCTCGGCGGTGGGGTCGATGCCGAAGCGGATGTAGGTGTCGGTTTCGGCGGGCGCCCGGTGGTTGCGGACCTTGTTGAGGATGCAGCCGATGACGTTGGGCCGGCCGAGGCCGCCGTAGAGGCTCGAGGCGAGTTTGAGGTTTTCCTGGAGAACGTCGGGCGGGTCGTCGCGATTGAACGAGTTGACGAGGATGACCTCGGCGCTGAGGGCTTTGACGGCGGCGCGGTTGATGCGGTTGATGTAGGGTTTTTCCTCGGTGGCGATCAGCCCCTCGACGATCATGACGTCGATGCCTTCGGCGCAGCTGCGCACCTTTTCGACGACCATCTCCATGAGTTCGTCGAGGCGGTTTTCGCCGACGTAGCGCTCGGCTTCTTCAAAGGGAATGGGCACCGGGGGCTGGTGCCCGGTGGAGCGGGCGATGAACTCGACGGAGGGATCGGGCCGATCGGCGCGCCCGGGCTCCTGGGAGATCGGCTTGCAGAAGCCGACGCGGATGCCGCGACGGTCGAGGGCGCGGAAGACGCCGAGGGAGGCGGAGGTGAGGCCGGTGCCGACGCCGGAGGCGGAGAGGAAGAACGTGTGCTTCATGGGTTGCGAATGACGGAAAGGGTGTCGCGGGCGATCATGAGTTCCTCGTTGGTGGGAATGACCAGGCAGGTGCGGGCGCCGGATTTGGAGATGCGCCCGGTTTCCGGTTCGCCGTTGGCGGCGTTGAGTTCGGGGTCGAGGTCAACGCCGAGGAGGTGCAGGTGTTCGGCGGTGCGGGCGCGGACCACCGGTGAGTGTTCGCCGATGCCGCCGGTGAAGACGATGGCGTCGAGACGGGAGAGCGCCGCCGAGAGAGCCGAGATCGCCTTGGCGAGCCGGTAGCAGAAGACGTCGATGGCGAGCCGGGCGTCGTCATTGCCGTTGTCGGCGGCTTCGACGAGGGTGCGCATGTCATTGCTCAGGCCGGAGAGGCCGAGCAGGCCGCTCTCGCGGTTGAGGGCGCGCATGATGCGGGGCAGATCCCAGCCGCGGCGGGCCGCCATGTATTCATGCAGGGCGGGGTCGATGTCGCCGCTGCGCGTGCCCATGACGAGCCCTTCCAGCGGCGAGATGCCCATGGTCGTGTCGACGCTGCGGCCCCGGTCGACGGCGCAGGCGCTGCAGCCGTTGCCGAGATGGGCCGTGATGAGCCCGATTTCCGAAGGGTCCTTGCCGAGACGGCGCGCGGCTTCGGCCGAGACGTAGCGGTGGCTCGTGCCATGGAAACCGTAGCGGCGCACGCGGTCCCTGGTATACCACTCCCGCGGGACGGCGTAGAGGTAGGCATGGCGCGGGAGCGTCTGGTGGAAGGCGGTATCGAAGACGGCGACCTGGGGGGTGTCGGGAAAGACGTGGCGGGCGGCGCGGATGCCGGCGAGGTTGGCCGGGTTGTGGAGCGGCGCCAGGGGCACGCAGCGCTCGACGGCGGCGAGAACCGCGTCGTCGATGAGGACGCTGCCGGAGAACTCTTCGGCGCCGTGGACGACGCGGTGGCCGATACCGAGGAGCTGGAGGTTGGGCGGAAGCACCTCGAGCATGGCCCGCAGGGCGGCTTCGAGATCGGCGCCGGGCATGCTGCGCTCATGGCGTTCACCATCGATTTTCCAGAGCATGCGGGCTTCGGGCGAACCGAGGCGCTCGGCGAGACCGGAGATGATCAGGGTCTCGCGGCGGGCTCCGAAGACGGCGAACTTGATCGAGGAGCTGCCGCAGTTGATGACGAGGATGGAGGCACGCGGTGTGGCCGGGATGTCCCCCGAACCACCGGCGCTGAGGGGGGTATCCCGGCGGATGTCGTTCATGAGGGTGGAAGCGTGATTTCTGGTTGTATCGGTGTTAAGCGAATAGACGGTTGGATGGTCGGATTTTGTGTGGGGGGATTATAGCCGGAAGCGGCGATCGGGATCCCCCCTTATTTGTTTAAGGTTGATCGCGAATTGCCGGATGTTCGCCCCTGCGGCAAGGTCGCGCCATGGCATTGCGTAAAATTCTGGTGACTGGTGCGCAGGGACAGGCAGGGCGTGCGATCGAGCGCGACCTGCGCGACCACGGTTACGAGGTCGTCGGCGTGGATCTCGTGCGCACCGCGGACGGCGAGACATTTTCCTGGGTGGCGGACCTCACGGACCTCGGGCAGACGATCGAGATCATGCGGGGCTGCGACGGCGTCGTGCACATGGCGGCGATTCCGAACAACCTGATCAAGGCCGAGTCGGAGACGTTTCGAAACAACACGCTGAGCACCTGGAATGTGTTTCAGGCCGCGTCGATCCTCGGCATCCGCAATGTCGTCTGGGCGTCGAGCGAGACGGTCCTGGGGCTGCCGTTCGTCGATCCGGAGCCGCGGTATTTTCCGGTGGACGAAGATCACTATCCGTATCCGAACTCCCATTACTCTCTCTCGAAGGTGGTCGGCGAGACCATGGCCGATCAGTTCGCCCGGTGGCACGGGATGTCGATTCAGTCGTTTCGGATTTCCAACATCATGACGGAGTCCGCCTACGAGGCGTTTCCTTCGTGGCAGGACGACCCCCACAAGAGGAAATGGAATCTGTGGGGCTATATCGACGCCCGGGATCTCGCGCAGGCATGCCGCAAGGCACTGGAGGCGGATCTGCCCGGGGCGCGGCCCTACATCATCGCGGCGGAGGACACGGTGATGGACCGGCCGACGCGCGAGCTGATCGCCGAGGTGTTTCCCAATGTGCCGGTGCGGCGCGAACTGGGCGAGTTCGAGACGCTCCTGAGCATCGAGCGGGCGAAGCGCGATTTTGGTTTTGCTCCGGAGTGGACGTGGCGCCGGGCGCTCGGCAGGGACACGGCGGGTTGAGGCGCGTCCCGGAGCGCGCCGTCCGATCGCCGCGGTTCCGGTTCAATAGCGCGGCATCGCCGGGTCGACGAGCCGGGCCCACGCGTCGATGCCGCCGTTGATATTGGATACGCGGGGGCGCCCGTTGGCGCGAAGAAACTGCGTGACCTGCATGCTGCGTCCACCGTGGTGGCAGAGGACGAGCAGGGGGCGGTCATTCGGCAATTCGGCGAGCGCGCCGGGGATCTCGCGCATGGGCACATGGATGGCGCCCGGGACCTTGCAGATGTTCAGTTCATACGGTTCGCGCACGTCCAGCAGGTGAACCCGGCCCGACTGGAGGAGCCGGGCCGCCTCGCGGACATCGATTTCGAGCGGCAGCTCCTCATCGGCACCGGAGGAGGGTGGCGGGGCTTCGGCTGAGGAGGCGGCCGCCGGCACCGGCGCGCAGCCTTCGGCGTAGCGGGCGGGGTCGATGGCCGTGATGCGGGGGTGTTTTCCGCAGAGAGGGCACTCGGGGTCCTTGCGGAGGTTGAGGGTGCGAAACTCGGTGTGAAGCGCATCGAACACGAGCAGGCGGCCGCGCAGTCCCGTGGAGATGCCCACGAGAGACTTCACGGCCTCCATCGCCTGGATGCTGCCGACGACGCCGCAGAGAGCGCCGAGAACGCCGGCCTCACCGCAGTTGGGGACGGAGCCCGGGGGTGGTGGTTCGGGGAAGAGACAGCGGTAGCAGGGGCCGCCCTCGTGAGGAGCGAAGACGGTGGCCTGGCCTTCGAACTTGAAGATGCTGCCGTAGACGAGCGGGCGGCGGGCGAGGGCGGCGGCATCGGTATTGAGGTAGCGGGTGGGGAAGTTGTCGCAGCCGTCCACGATCAGATCGTATTGGGAAAACAGATCCACGGCGTTCGCCGGGGTGACGCCTTCGGGATGCAGAACGACTTGCGTGTGGGGGTTGACCTCACGCAGCGTCGCGGCGGCGGACTCGATCTTGGGCCGGTGGATGTCCGACTGCCCGTGAAGGATCTGCCGCTGAAGGTTGTGCATCTCGACGTTGTCGAAGTCGGCGATGCCGAGGGTCCCGACGCCGGCGGCGGCGAGGTAGAGGGCGACGGGACTGCCAAGACCCCCGGCGCCGATCACGAGGACGCGGGCGGCCTTGAGCCGGCGCTGTCCCTCTTCGCCGATCTCGGCGAGCATGATGTGCCGGCTGTAGCGGGCGGTTTCCTCGGGGGAGAGCGTCGGGAGCGTGGTCATGGCAGGGGAACAAATCCGCCCCGGAAACGGAGGCAAGGGAAACGGTCGGGACCGCGGCGGCGGAGCGGCGAAACGTGCCGCCACCCAGCGGGGGACAGACATGGGAAATCCACCTTGACGGGGTTTGCCGCGGGTCGTGATGCTCGCGCCCATGTCCAACCAGCGATTTGTTGTGATCATGGCCGGAGGCAAGGGAGAGCGGTTCTGGCCGCAGAGTCGCCTGGCCCGGCCGAAACAGCTGCTGCCGATCGTCGGGGATTCTCCGATGATCACCCAGACCGTGGAGCGCCTGCCGAAGTTGGTGCCCTACGAGAACATCCTCGTGCTCACCAATCGCGAACAGCGCGCCGCCGTCGTCGAGGCCTGTCCGATGCTTCCGCCGGAGAACATCGTGGCCGAGCCGATCGGGCGCGACACCGCTGCCGCTGTCGGGCTGGCGGCATTGTTGGTCGGGCGACGCGATCCCAATGCGACGCTGGCGATGCTTCCGGCCGACCATGTCATTCACAACACCGAGGCCTTCTGCGAGGTGCTCTCGGCCGCCTTCGCCGCGGCGGAAGGTGCGGAACGCCTCCTCACGGTGGGCATTCATCCGACCGAACCGGCGACCGGTTTCGGCTATATCCAGAAAGGTGATGTCGCGACCCGGGCCGAAGGCCGCGAGGTTTACGCGGTAAAGCGTTTCGTGGAGAAGCCCGATCTCGAGACGGCGAAGAGCTACCTCGCCTCGGGCGACTACCTGTGGAATGCCGGCATGTTCGTCTGGTCGGTGCCGGCGATCCGCCATGCCATCCGCAAATATGTGCCGGAGCTCGATGCCGGTCTCGTCGCCATCGAGAACGACCTCGCCGCGGGGGGCGAGCTGGACGCGACGCTCGAGAAGCACTTCCCCGGCCTGAAGAAAATCTCCATCGACTACGCGGTCATGGAGAAGGCGGACAATGTCTTCACCATGACGGCCACCTTCGACTGGGATGACGTCGGCGCGTGGCCGGCGATCGTCAAACACATGGCCTGTGACGAGGCGGGAAATGCCATCCGTGGCGCGGGCACAGTGAAGGACGGGAAGAACAACCTCATCGTTTCGACCGACGACCATCTCGTGGCCGTCCTCGGGACGGAGGATCTCATCGTCGTCCACACGCCGGATGCGACGCTCGTCTGCCCGAAGTCCCGGGCCCAGCAGATCAAGGCCCTCGTCACCGATCTTGGAAAAGACGAGCGGTGGAAAAAGCTGCTTTGAACCGGCGATGAATATCCGGGTGGTTTGTCGCCAGAGATCTGTGACGAACGCCGCAGCGAGCGCTGCGGCGGCCACCCGTTGCTGAGTGCATGCGTTGTCTGGGGATAGACTGGGGAGAACGCCGGATCGGCCTCAGCTACGGAGATGATCTCGGCGTGGCCGTGCCGCTGCCCGCGGCGATAGAGAAGACGCCGGCCGAGCGTCTTCGGCATATCGTGGCCGAGGCGACGGGACGGCGCGTCACGGATCTCGTCGTCGGCTATCCCTACAACATGGACGGTTCGGTCGGCTTCAAGGCGCGCGAGGTGGACGCCTTTATCGAGACGCTCGAGGCCGAGCTGCCGCTGCCCGTGCACCGCGTCGATGAACGGCTCTCCTCCCGCACGGCCATGGAACACCTGCCGCGGCGGCGGGACGACGAGCTGCGGCGCTCCGGCAAGATCGACTCCATGGCCGCCTGCGTGATCCTGCAGGACTTTCTCAACCAGCGTCTGCCGCCGCCACCGCCACCTGATGTGTAGTGGGTGATGTGATGCAGAATGCCGGAG
>RFJS01000038.1 GCA_003694825.1 Verrucomicrobiota bacterium
CCCCTCGAAGGGTTCGCCCCGCAAAAGGGGCAGAAAACTCATCCCGTCGATGACCATATCCTCGGGCGGCGGCACCCCGGCGGCGTCGAGAATGGTCGGGGTAAAGTCGATGTTCTGAATCATGACATCGGACTCGGCCGGCTCGATGTGACCTTTCCAGTGGACGAACGTCGGCACGATCAGGCCGCCTTCGTAACAGGTGCCTTTCGCGTGCTCGGCCATGCCGTTGTCGACGAAGTAGAAAATCAGGGTATTCTCGAGCAGGCCGTGGCGATCGAGGCGGTCGACAAGGGCGCCGATGCCGTCATCGAGCCATGTCGCCGCCCAGAGCGCTTCGGGAACGCCCGCCTCCTGGCACCGGCGCATGACCGATTCGCGGGAGGGCTGCACCCCGGAGATGGGTTCGTCGAGCAGCCCGACACCGCTCGCCCGCGGATCGCCGCGAAGGGAATCAAGGGGCTTCGGGACGTGGGTGAGCGTGGTGGAGAAATAGAGGAAGAACGGAGCGTCCCGATTCTCGTCGATGAACTCGAGGCCGGCCTGGGTGAGCCACTCCATGTTGTGCACGTTCATCCCGCAGTTCACCAGGGACCGGTCGTCGTTGGGGTTGCCCATGTAGATGCTCTTCGCGAAATCGAAACCGTAGCCCCGGAGGATCTCCGCCGCGCGCCGCTGGTTCTCCTCGAGCAACGCACGCACCTCCGGATCGGCGGGGTCCGCCCCTTTCTCGACACGCTTCATGCCGCTCATCCCGCCGATGTGCCACTTGCCGACGAATCCGGTGCGGTAGCCGCTGGCGCGCAGGACCTTCGGAAGCGTCGGCTGCCCGGGCGTCAGGCCGATATTCCAGAGCACACGGGTGACGCCCTCGGCGGTGATCTCGCGCTCAAACCACTGGCTGCACGAACGGCTCGCGTATTGACCCGTCAGGCACGAATAGCGGCTCGGGGTGCAGATGCTGGTGGCGACGTAGGCGCGGTTGAAGCGAATGCCGCCCATCGCCAACCGGTCGATATTCGGCGTGAGCGCCCTGCCCTGCAGATACCCCAGCTCCGCCAGGTCCTGATCATCGGTGATGATGAAGAGGATATTCGGTCGAGCCCGCTCCGGCGCGGCACCGGCTCCCACCGATGCCGCCAGAACCAGCACGAGAGCGAAACCAATCCGCAGGGCAACACGTATCATGACGACCTCCTACTCGTAGGTTTTCCGTTTCAGGAAGAATTCCTTGAGCGTCTCATCGACCTCGAAGCGCATGATGGAGCCGGCCTGTCCGTCGACATGGTGGCACAGCCCCCAGCGCAATCCCTCGAGCGGCCCCTTGTCGTGATCCGGCGTGCGGAACAGGCCGTTGGCCTCGGGCGCGCCCTTGATGTAGGCCATGATCTCGAAGTTGATCCCGTCGGGCGCCCATTGCAGCGTGTTGCGCTCGGGGCCGTCGGTGGTGAGCATCGCGGCGATGCCGCCGTTGTAGTGCCAGACGCACACCTCGTGGCCGGAGTTGGTGATGGGGTTGTATTCACTGCGCACATAGGGCCCCTCCGGCCGGTCGGCGATGGCCACGCCCCATTTGGTCTCGCGGCCGCCCATGAACATCTCTTCGCCCATGGGCTCGCCCTTGTAGTAGAGATAAAACTTTCCCCGATAGTGCATCAGGCAGGGATCGTGCACCTTGTGGCTGTCGAAACTGCCCTTGCTTTTGACGAGGAAGCGGTTGTCCTCCTCGCCCTCCCACTCGCCGTCCTGCGCGGCCTCGAGGATCGGTCCGGGCACTTTCGTCCAGGGGCCGAAGGGCGAATCGGCCACCGCCATGGAGATGTGCTCGAATGAACGGCGCACATACGGTGACTTCACCACCTGATACACGAGGTAGTATTTCCCCTCGTGCTCGAGAATCTCCGGTGTGAAGACGCTGCGGTCGTCGTAGGCGCCGGCGGGGCCCCGGGTGACGGCCACGCCCTCCTCCTCCCAGTGCCAACCGTCCTTGCTGACGGCGTGCCAGATGTCGCAATAGTCCCAGGGGAAGGTCTTTTTCTCGGGATCGCCGGTGCCGAATCCGTAGCTCTTCCCCGTGGATTTGCTGTACCAGACGTGATAGAGGTCGCCGACCTTGATGACGGCGCTGGGATCGCGGCGCACCATCCCCGGTTCATGGACGGCGAGGTCGCCGGTGATGGGCCTGGTGCGGATCTCGCAATACCACTCCGGCCCTTTGTTGTAGTTTTTCGCGCGGATCGTCGCGGCGCTGAGTTTCTGTGTCATGAAGCGATATCCTGTTGAGGTTCAGTCGAGATCCCAGAGCTCGGCGTGGTAGCGGTAGTAGCTCTTGCCGAAGCGCTCTTTCTCGTC
>RFJS01000336.1 GCA_003694825.1 Verrucomicrobiota bacterium
CGTGCTCGATGTCGTGGAGACCCCGGCCGGCCCGGTGGCCAACCTCGATGTCTCGGCGACCTGCCACATGCCGGATGTGCTCGAGATGCCCTACCGGCCCGAAGTCGTCGGCGCCGGCCTGCCCGGCGAGAAGGCGTGGGACTGCCGGCTCGGCGGGCGCAGCTGCCTGGCCGGTGACATGATCGGCGCCTACAGCTTCGACCGGCCGCTCGCGGTCGGCGATCGCGTGATCTTCCGCGACATGGCTCACTACACGATGGTGAAGACCACCACCTTCAACGGCATCGAGCATCCGGCCATCGCCACGTGGGACCCGCGCTCGCGCGAGCTGAAGGTCGTGCGAAAATTTGGATACGAAGACTACCGGGACCGGCTCGGTTGAGCCTCCGGCCGGGCGATCGCCTCGCGCAGCGCCGGCAGCGTTTTCTCGAGGGCATCGGCCATGTTCACGCGCGGTTCATAGCCGAGATCGCGCCGCGCCGCGGTGATGTCGAACCAGTGGTCTTTGGCCAGCTCGCTGGCGACGAAGCGCGTCATCGGCGGTTCGCCGGGCAGCAATCCCGTGGCCCAGAGGGCTTCGCAGACGGCGCCGATGCGGCGCGCCGCCGCCAGGCTCAGGTGACGGGTGACCGGCGGGATGCCGAGGCGGGCGAGCAGGGCGTTGATCCACGGCCACAGCTCGACCGGCTCGCCATTGGTGATGAAATAGGCGCGGCCGCCGCATCGGCTCTCGGGCGCGGCGAGGGCGCGCTCGGCGGCGAGATGGGCGTCCACCGCGTTGTCGATGTAGGTGAGGTCCACGCGGTTTTTTCCCGTGCCCACGATGCGGAGACGGCCGGCGCGTGCCCGGCGGACGACCCGGGGGAGCAGATTCATGTCGCCCGGCCCGAAGATGAGGTGGGGGCGGAGCGCCACGACGCGCAGGCCGTCCGGGCGGTGGGCGGCGAGGGCGAGGCGCTCGGCTTCGGCCTTGGTTCGCGGGTAATGGGCGGGAAAGTCAGTGCCCAGTGGGATGGACTCGTCGACACCGGCCAGGTCGCGATCGTTGAAGACCACCGAGGGCGAGCTGGTAAAGACGAGCCGTCCGACGCCGCCGCGGCGGGCCGCTTCGAGAACGGCGAGGGTTCCGTCGATGTTGGTGTGCTCGAAGGCGCGCTTCGGCCCCCACACGCCGACCCGCGCCGCGACGTGAAAGACCGTGCCCACGCCCACCATCGCCGGCGCGAGCGAAGCGGTATCGGCGATGTCGGCACGGACCGTCTCGGCGCCGAGCTTTTCGAGAGCCGGCATGGGGGAGCGGCTCAGGGCGCGCACGGGACGGCCCTCGGCGAGAAGCCGGCGGCAGATGGCGCCTCCGAGGAAGCCGCTGGCACCTGTCACGAGCGTGATCGGCTGGCGTTGATTCATGGGGCGCGGATGGGGCGTTTCTTCGCGTAGATGGTCGCCAGCCGCAGGCGATGAATCTTCGCGTTGTGGCGCACGTCGACCGGAAATTGCTTGCGGAAGAAGAAGAACTGGATGTCGCGCGTCGTCGGGCACGCGCGGCCAAGGTCGCGGAGCGATTCGGCCAGCTCGGCGCGGTCGAGCGGGGTGCGCGGCCAATGTTCGGGGCGGGGTTCGACAACGATGGCCGGCACCTGCTGGCCGGGAATGCCCAGGCCGATGAGGGCGGTGCGCGCGACGTGCGGGTGCTGGTTGAAGACCGGTTCGCACTGGTCGGTGTAGAGCACGCCGTCGCGGGTGACGACGCGCTCGGCCTTGCGGCCGCAAAACCAGAGGCGCCCGTCCTCATCGAGGTAGCCGGTGTCACCCATGCGGTGCCAGACGCGCCCCGAACGCTCCACGATCTTGGCGGCTTCGTTGGCCGCCGGAAGCTTGTCATAGGCGCGGGTGACGGCGGGGCCGCGCACGACGATTTCGCCGATCTCTCCCGGCGGCAGGGCCAGCGAGTCGCGCCACTCCCAGATCGGGGCGTCGGTGATGCGGATGATGCGCACGTCCACGGAGGGGATCGGACGTCCCACGCAGGTGCCGCGGCCGACGAGCGTGAGCGGCGCGGCGAACTCGAGCACTTCCTCGTCCGAGATGGTCGAGACGGGCAGCGCCTCGGTGGCGCCGTAGGGGGAATGCACGTGGCCGTTTTCAGGGAGGATTTCGCGGTAGTCCCGCATGAGGCCGGGCGGCACCGGTGCGCCCGCCATGAGGATGCGCCGCAGCGAGGGGAGGCGGATGCCGTTTTCCCGGCAGTAGTCGCCGATTTTTCGCCAGAGCACGGGCGAGCCAAAGCTGTTGGTGACGCCGCATTGCCGGATCGCTTTGACGATGCGGGCGGGATCGACGGTGGCCGGGCGGCTGGGATTGATCTCGGGCACGACCGTGGTCATGCCGAGGGCGGGGTTGAACAGCGCGAAGATCGGGAGCATCGGCAGATCGATCTCCCCGGGCTGAATGCCGTAGGTGTCGCGGATGGCCTCGACCTGTGCCTCGAACATGCCGTGTTCGTAGCAGACGCCCTTGGCCGCGCCGGTCGAGCCCGAGGTGAAGAGAATCGCCGCGAGTTCGTCGGCCCGGGTCGGCGCCATCTCGAACGGCGGCACCGCCTGACCGGGAGCCGCCAGGCGGCGCTGCGGATCAACCGTGATGCGGATGGTGGTCGCGGCGAAGGTCGGCCGGAAGAGCCTCGCCACCCATATGCCGGCCGGGATGGCGACGAGCGCTTCGGGGCGGGTGCGCCGCACGCAGCGGAGAAAGCCGCGCAGCCCCATCCCCGGATCGATCACGACCGGGACAGCCCCGATCTTGAAGAGCGCGAAGCAAAGCGCGATCAGGGGCAGGCCGGGTTTGACCAGGAGCAGGACCCGCGTGCCGCGGTGGATGCCGCGGGCCGTGAGGTGGTGGGCCCAGGCGTCGGTCTCGCGGTCGAGTTCGCGGAAGGTGAGGTCGAGGTAGGCGATTCGGTCGCCGTCGTCGCCACAGGGGACGCGCAGGGCGAGCACGTCGGGCTGCCGCGCCGCCATCTCCGGGAGGAACCGGGCTACGTTGACGGTGGGCCGGTGCGGCCCCGCCGGATCCTGGGCGCGGATGGGGGTGGTGGGCGTCCGGTCGGTCGCCGGGCCTACTGGTCGCGGTAGGTCACCAGTCCCCACAGGAAGGAGTGTTTGGTGCCGGTGAGGTGGCTGCCCGGGGCCGGCTTGTCACCGTTGACGGCAAGGGTGGCGCTGGGCTGCTTTTCGTAGGCACCCTCTTGGCTCTCGTAGAGCCCGCCGAGCACGAGGGTGTGCGTCTTGCCGTCGGCCGTGGTGTGCGAGGAGGTGCAGCCGGAGAAGAGCGCCACGGCCGCGGCGCCGGCGAGGAAGAGAGCGGTGTTGCGAAGTTTCATGGTCGAATGGTTTTGGGGTGTGCCGAATCGGGAGACAACCGTTCACAGGCCGGCCTTTCAAGCGGAATGACTGCGCTCTCGGGGCGCGTCTGGACCGTCGGTAGCCGGCCGCGGGTGCGGGGATGGGGCGCGCTCCGGCGGCCCGGAGGTGTCCAGGCACGCGCTCAGGGCTCCACTTCGATCTTGGCGGCCGCCCCCAGCCCGAGGGCGACCTGCCGGCCGTTGTCGAGCTGCGCCCGAAGCAGTCCGGCCTGTGCATCGTTTTCGAGCACCTCGATGCCCCGCCCCGGCCGAAGCTCCTGGCTGTCGATGAACTGCAGAAAGCGGTCTCCCTGGTCGGTGATCCGGCCGACTGTGGCGGGCTTGCCGACCGGCAGGTCCACAAGCGGCATGAGCCGACGCTTCGGCACGGAGCCGTTGGCATCCGGGATCGAATCCCCGTGCGGATCGACTTGCGGGTGCCCGAGCACTTCGTCGATGCGCTCGAGCAGCCGGTCGGAGATGACGTGTTCGAGCTGTTCGGCCTCGTCGTGGATTTCCGACCAGTCCATGCCGAGAATCTTGACGAGGAACAGCTCGACAAGCCGGTGGCGGCGCAGCACGTGCAGGGCAAGCTTTTCCCCGCGGGGGCTGAGGCGCACGCCCGCCCGAGGCTCGTAGTCGACCAGGCCGGCGTCGGCGAGCGTCTTGACCATGCTCGTGGCGGTGCCGGGGACGACGTTGAGCGTCGCGGCAATGTCGCCCATGGCCACCAG
>RFJS01000337.1 GCA_003694825.1 Verrucomicrobiota bacterium
CATGATGACGACCACGAACATCGGTTCGGTGAAGTTGACCTTGTTGTTGAGATAGTGCTCCGCGGTCTCGAGCCCGCGGGTGCTGATGATCACGACCATGAGCGGGAGCACCCAGAGGCCGAAGACCGCTTCGACCTCGCCGAGGAAGTGCAGCACCTCGGCCTTGAAGCTCACCTGATTCTCCAGAAACGGCTCGCCCTTCGCCTTCGCCTCGGCGGCGAGCTTCTTCATCCGCTCCTCATGCTCGTGATGCGCCTTGTGCGCCAGTGAACGGATCGGCCCGGCGAGAAAGGTATGCAAAATGGCGCACAGGAAAAGAATGCTCGCCACGAGGTTGAACGGATCGACCTGGATCCGGTGGCGCAGGATCTCGCTCACGGACATGCCCGCCTCATCGCCGTAGGCCGACAGCGGCGTGGGAAACGGCACCGCCTCCGCGCCTCCGTGATGGCCGCCTCCGGCGGCATAGGCCAGTGTCACGGCCACGGCAGAGACACCGGCGAAGATCAACAACCTCATGGGTGGGGTGAGTCTTGATTTCATGAAA
This sequence comes from Verrucomicrobiota bacterium, assembly GCA_003694825.1. Lineage (GTDB taxonomy): Bacteria > Verrucomicrobiota > Verrucomicrobiia > Opitutales > Opitutaceae > J108. Next base: position 548 of record RFJS01000337.1, read on the forward strand.
AGCGGGTAAGCCTACGGGTCAGTGATTGTCAGTGAGCTTGAGCGACCTGCCACCCGCGCCCGATCTCGCAGGCTCCGGGCGGGCAGAATTTCCGACTCAAGGGATCGCGTGAAACGGTGCAAGCCCCGTCCATGAACCCGACACCGAATCCCGGGCATGATTGCTCGCGAGTTGACGCCCCCTTCGTCCCGCCGCCACCTTTTCCCGCATGGAAATCGGATGGTGGAAACGCGACGAGGAAGGCCGCAAATACCAGGTGCACCTCGAGCTGTTCGGCAGGAAGCTCCGGTGGCGCTGGCAGCGCGCCCGCTTCGAGCGCTGGGAAGACTACCCGGATCCGACCGATGAGGATTGGGAGCGTGCGCTCGAACTCGCCGAAAACCGCTACAACCGGCGGCTCATCACCCGCGAGGTCCTCGAAATGATCCGCGAACGGCGGTTGAAGTAACGACCGCCCCGCCTCTCGACCGGGCTCACCGCCCGCTCTCCGCCAGCCGCATCGCCTCGACAAATCGCGCCGCCTCGGCGATGGCCCGCTCCATCTCCGCGATCAGCACATCGACCTCCCGCTCGAGATCACCGGAGACGCCCTCGAGCGAAGCGACCGCGCGCGCATTAAGCATGTGCTTGAGATAGAGCACCTGGTCCCGAAACGCCCGCAACACCGGCTCCATCCGCTGCTCGGCCGAGTGCATCAGACCGGCGAGCCGTTCATAGGCCTGGCGGGTCGCCCGCAGGGAACGTTCACTGCTCCGCCGCTTCTCCTCCGAATAATATTCGCCGAGCTCCCGCTCCCACTCGGCAAACAGCGCCTCCGCCACATCCTCGACGGCCGCGATCCGTTTGCGCACGTCCCGGGCCCGGTCCTCGGAAATCTCCAGCTCGCGCTTCAGCGTCGTATAGGTTCGCTCGAGATCGCCACCATCGAATCCGGTGAGCGCCTTGAACTGTTCCAGCGCGGACACGAACTGCGCCTTCGCTTCCTCCTGGCTCTCCTGAGCAGCCTCGACGCGGTCGACGAGCAGCTCCCATTTCTGCTGCCCGAACGATTCCCGAACGGCATACTCCATCGACGAACATCCGCACATTGCGGCGCAAACCACCGCGACCGATATCGAAACCAATCTCTGAACCATCGCGCGCACGCTGCGGCCGAAGCACGCCGCGTGCAAGCTCCAGCCGCACCGGCCTTCGCGCGATCGCGCCTCCGGCCCGTTCGAAAGCAGCCCGGAGCGCCCTTTTCTTTCCCTCCCCGCTCCGGCTACGGCAGCGGCGGAGGCCCCTCCGCCGACGGAGCCGCCTACCGCCCGGCCAGCGCCGCGAGGTGGCGGGAACGCGACCGGTAAAACCACGCCACCGCACCACACCCGGCCACCGCCACAAATCCCACGATCAGATACAGCAGCCGGATCATCGGCGGCACCAGCGCCACCACCGCCTCGAGCACCGCCGGCTCCACCAGCTCCAGCACACCGGCCACCATCGGCCGGGCCAGCAACTGCTGCACCATCTCCGGCGTCACCGCATAGACCTGCCATGCTGAATACGCGGCGATCTCCAGGCCGAGTGCGAGCTGATTGAGCGCCATCCGCCGGGGCGCGCGTGGATCGTGCCGCCGCAGCCGCGCCGCCTCGCGCAACTCGATCACACCATTGGCGACCACCGCCACGGAGATCGCGAAACCAGCCGAGACCGGGTGGCGGGCGCTCACCAGCGCCGACAGCAGCCCGAGCAGGACCAGCGTGCCGCCCGAAAAACGCGCGTAAACCACCGCCCGCGCAATCGCCCGGCCGCTCGCCTCCACCGCATCGCTGGATTGGCTCCCGCGTGGATTCATGCCCACCTCCATAACACCGCCATTCCCCGAGGCACGGAAATTCCCACTGCCGGCGGCCCCGCCCCCCACCTGGTTTTCGCTCGCTCCCGCCCTGAAGCCACCGGCAGAATAGCCCCGTTTCTACACAATCATGAAAAAACTAATCGTTCTTGCTGCTGCTCTCGCCTCGATCGTCTCGGTCTCCGCCAAAACCTTCGAGGGTCACGTCGATTTCATTATGAAGGCCGGACGGGATTCCATGAACATCACCTACATCATGAAGGATGACCGGTTGCGCATGGAGATGTCCGGAAAAAAAGGCTACTCCGCCATCGGCCTCTTCGACCCCAAGGCACTCGAGGTCAAAATCCTCATGCCCCAGCAAAAGATGTATATGAGCTTCCCGCTCGATCCGGCCGGAGCGGCCGCCAAAGCCCGCGAGGTCGATATTGAGGAAACCGGCGAGACGCGCGAGATCGCCGGCTACACCTGCCGCCAATTCATCTTCAAAGACCGCAAGATGGTCCACGAAGTCTGGGCCACCGATGAACTCGGCCGCTTCGTCCCGATGGCCGACATGCAGAAAACCCGCGGAAAAGCGCCCGCCTGGGCCCGTGTCCTCATGGACCGCGAACTCTTCCCACTGCTGATGATCACCAAAGATCGCAAGGGCCGGGAAAAGACCCGCATGGAAGCGCAAAAGGTTTCGCCGGGGAAAGTCGATGCCGCCGTGTTCGAGGTGCCGGAAGGCTACCAGCCCTTCAGCATCCCGGGCATCGGGAACATGCTCAAAGGGCTCGGCCGCTGAGCCGCCACAGACAGATTTTCATTCCTGCTCCCGGGGCACGCCAGACGCGTGCCCCTTTTTCTTTGCCGAAATTCAACTTCGCCGGAACGCCGCGCCCTCACCGAAAAACACCCTCCGCGCGGACCGGGGCCACGAGTTCATCCATCACCCACACGATCGCCCCCGAGTCCCGCCACGCGCCCCCGAGGGCCAACGGCCCGGCGCCATACCAGCATGGGGCGGCGCCCCATGCCCGCACCGCCGCAAATGCCAGCGCCATCGGCGCGATTCATTCCCCAATCCGCGTCCC
>RFJS01000338.1 GCA_003694825.1 Verrucomicrobiota bacterium
ACGCCTGATTCACCCCGCTTGCCAACCCGCTGCGGCAAGGGTTCTCAAACGTTACGATACAGAACTCATTGTTCACGTGTCCGTTTTTTGGGCAGGATCAGACCCGTCCCGCGCAGTCCACCCGTTTCGGATCGCCCCCATTCGGTCCGAAAACGGTCGCGGATTGCCCTCACCCACAGGCCCGAACGGTTCACCAACACCCAACCACACCCGCATGAAACATCCACTGACCACGCTGCTCGCTCTCGTCGCCGGCCTCGCCGCGGCCGCCACCGCCACCGCCCAGAAATTCGAGGGCCTCGCCCTCACGCCGCCCATGGGCTGGAATACGTGGAACACCTTCGCCTCGAACATCCATGAGGAGCTCATCATGGCCACGGCCGATGCCATGGTCGCCAACGGCATGCGCGACGCCGGCTACGTCTACATCGTGCTCGACGACACCTGGTCCGCTCTCGAACGCGACGCCGATGGCAACCTCCAGGCCCATCCGGAAAAGTTTCCGAGCGGCATGAAGGCCCTCGGCGACTACTTGCACGAACGCGGCTTCAAATTCGGCATCTACGGCTGCGCCGGCCGCAAGACCTGCGCGGGCTATCCCGGCTCCTGGGGCCACGAGTTTCAGGACGCCAGGAAATTCGCCGAATGGGGCGTCGACTACCTCAAATACGACTGGTGCCACACCGACACCGCCGATCCCCGCGACGCCTACCTGCGCATGCGCGACGCCCTCTACGCCGCCGGCCGCCCCATCGTCTTCAGCATCTGCGAGTGGGGCCAGAGCCGTCCGTGGGAATGGGCCGCCGACGTCGGCCACCTCTGGCGCACCACCGGCGATATCACCGACTGCTACGACTGCGTCCAGCGCTGGGAACGCGGCTGGAAGGTGATCCTCGATCTGCAATACTCCCTCGTGCAGCCGCACGACGGCCAGAACAACGGCATCGGCCGCTACGCCGGCCCCGGTCACTGGAACGACCCCGACATGCTCGAAGTCGGCAACGAAGGCCTCACCCTCGCCGAATCCCGCGCCCACTTTTCCATGTGGTGCATCCTCGCCGCCCCGCTCATGGCCGGCAACGACGTCACCAAAGCCACGCCCGAAGTGCTGGCCATCCTCACCGATCCCGAAGCCATCGCCATCGACCAGGATCCGCTCGGCAAACAGGGTTGGCGCTTCCGCGCCGAAACCGGCCGCGAGATCTGGGTGCGCGAACTCGCCGGCGGCGACTGGGCCGTGGCGCTGCTCAACACCGGCGACGAACCCGCCAGACTCTCCGTCGATTTCAGCCACATGTGGTTCATCGAGGGTGAGCGCCGCATCCGCGATATCTGGAAAAAACGCGACGCCGGCACCACCGCGCAGCCTTTCACCGACGTGATCGAACCCCACGGCGTCGCCCTCCTGCGCCTCATGCGCCCGTAAGAGCGTCCCCGCAAACCACCCCGCCTCCGAGCCGGGAGAAAACACCCGTCCACTCCGTCACGACCATGGAAAACCGCTTCCCGCATCGGCCGCGGACCCTCCGCGCGCGCCTCCACCTCGCCGTCCTCGCCCTCCTCGCGATGGTCGCCCCTGCCTTCTCCCCGCTTCACGCCGCCACGGAGACGCACCGCCTCAGCGAGGGCTGGCGATTCGCCCGCGGACCGCAGCCCGAGGCCGCCGCCGCCCCCGACTTCGACGACACCGGCTGGACCGCCGTGCGCGTCCCTCACGACTGGGCCATCGCCGGCCCCTTCGATCCCGCCGCCCACGGCTCCACCGGCAAGCTCCCCTGGAAAGGCGAAGGCTGGTATCGCCACACCTTCCGCCTCCCGGCCGCGCGCATCGGCTCCTGCATCTACCTCGAATTCGACGGCGTCATGGCCTTCCCCACGATCTTCGTCAACGGCCACCGCGCCGGCGCATGGGACTATGGATACACGAGCTTCCGCATCGACGCCACCCCGTGGGTCCGCTGGGGCGAGGACAACACCCTCGCCGTCCACGTCGACACCCGCCGCTGGGGCTCGCGCTGGTACCCGGGAGCCGGGATCTACCGCAAGGTCCGCCTCGTCATCACCGAACCACTGCACATCGGCCATTGGGGCGTGCAGGTGCGGACCAACGGCGACGAACGCCAGGGCATCCGTCCCGACACCGCCACAGTCGCCACCACCGTCGTCAACCACCGCGACACCGCCGCGGCCTGCACGGTCGCCGTCACCATTCTCGATCCCGCCGGCCGGGCCGTCGCCTCCGCGGATGCACCACTCACCATCCCCGCCGGCGGCACCGCCACCGCCTCCGCCTCCCTTCACGTCGACCACCCGCAGCTCTGGGATATCGACTCGCCGCACCTCTACCGGGCGCACCTCTCCCTCCGGGCCGATGGACGCGAAACCGACACCGTCACCGTGCGCTTCGGCTTCCGCACCTTCGCCTTCACCGCCGACGACGGTTTTCACCTCAACGGCCGGCGCGTCCAGCTCCGCGGCGTCAACCTCCACCATGACCTCGGCCCGCTGGGCGCCGCCTTCAACCGCCGCGCGGCGCAGCGCCAGCTCGAGATCATGCAAGCCATGGGCGTCAACGCCCTGCGCACCAGCCACAACCCGCCCGCGCCCGAGGTCCTCGACCTCTGCGACGAGATGGGCATCCTCGTCTGGGACGAGGTCTTCGACAAATACGATGCCACCGCTGGCCGCCCCGACCTCCAGCCGCCGCTGCCCGCCTTCAGCCGCCGCCACATCCACGCCACGGTCCGCCGCGACTTCAACCACCCGAGCATCGTCGTCTGGTCCACCGGCAACGAAGTCTCCGGCGACCCCGCCGTCGAAGGCATCACCCCCGAACGCGTCGCCATGATGGCCGACTTCGTCCGCGAGATCGACACCACCCGCCCCGTCGGCCAGGGCTGCCATATCCCCAGCCTCGTCGACGGCCGAAACTTCGCCGCGCTCGACCTCACCGGCTGGAACTACGCCCGGCGCTACATGAACTACCGCCGCCAATGGCCCGACCGCCCCATCGTCTACAGCGAATCGGCCTCCACCGTCAGCACCCGCGGCTACTACGAGCCCGACCTCCCGCTCCGTCCCACCGAACGTTCCCCCACCCTTCAGGTCAGCAGCTACGACCTCAACGCCGCCGACTGGTCCGACATCCCCGATGTCGAATTTGCCCGCATGGAGCAGGATCGCTTCGTCGCCGGCGAGTTCGTCTGGACCGGCTTCGACTACCTCGGCGAACCCACCCCGTTCGACGCCCAGGCCCGCAGCAGCTACTTCGGCATCGTCGATCTGTGCGGTTTCCCCAAAGACCGCTACTACCTCTACAAAAGCTACTGGAGACCCGACGAAACCACCGTCCACATCCTCCCGCACTGGAACTGGCCCGAGCGTATCGGAAAAACCGTGCCCGTGTTCGTCTACACCAACGGCGACTCCGCCGAACTCTTCCTCAACGGCGTCTCCCTCGGCCGCCGCCACAAGGGCGAGCGCCCCACCCATCCGCCCGACCTCGCCCGCGACGCCGCGGTCGCGGCCAGCTCCGAGGCACCCGGCCATGTCGCCGCCGGCGCGATCGACACCGACGCCGACACCCTCTGGCGGCCCGCTGAAAGCGACGCTTCCCCCTGGCTCGCTCTCGATCTCGGTCAGGCCCGCCCCGTCCGGCGCGTCATGATCGAAACCGTCAACAAGGAAAACGACTACAGCTGGGTCCTCGAAACCTCCGCCGACGGCACCTGCTGGACGGTCGTCGCCGAAAAGGCCATGGCTCCCGTTCCCCGCTGGTCGGGACCGGTGCGCGCCTTTCAGGATATCGACGTTACCACGCGTCACATACGCCTGCGCTTCACCGGATCGCAGCGCGAGGCCCCCTGGGGCCTGCGCCGCCTCGCCCTCTTCGCCGAGCGTTCCGACAACGACTACTACGACGTCACCTACGACTACCGCCTGCGCTGGAATGACGTCATTTATCAGCCCGGCGAGCTCCGCGCCGTCGCCTACAGGGACGGCCGGATCATCGGCGAGGCCACCGTCCGCACCGCCGGCGCTCCCGCCGCGCTGCGGGTCAGCGCCGACCGCACCGCCCTCGCCGCCGA
>RFJS01000339.1 GCA_003694825.1 Verrucomicrobiota bacterium
CCGACCATCGACACAGCCGGCCGCCTCTGGCTCTCACACCGCGGCCGGGCGGAAGTCTACGAGAGCCTCGAGGCGCTTTCGCGGGGCCGGGTTCGCCCGCTCGCCACCTACGAACCCTTCGCTCCTCTGCACTACTTCCCCCAGGAGGATGGCTGCATGTGGTTCGGTCGCCCGGACCGATTCGTCAAATACGACCCGACCGTCCCCATGCCTGCGGCGCAGCCGTTGCGCACCGTGATCACGCGGGTCGTATCGCCCCTTTCCGGTCAGGCGTGGTTTCCCGGCGAAGGCAGGTCCACCCTGCCTCCCCTGCCCGCAAACCACACGGCTCTCATTGTCCACTTCACCGCCCCAGGCGCGCCGGTCGGCCGCGCCGTCACTTTCGAACTGCAAACCGACGACAACCAGGGATGGATCAACATCGGCGCCACCGGTTACACCATGCTGAGCAATCTCGGCGCCGGACGACACGTCATCCGCATCCGTCCGCGGGACAAGGGAGAGCCCGGCCAGATCGCCGAGCTGGCTTTCACGGTTCTCGCCCCGTGGTATCAAACGCCCGGCGCCTACGCGGGATTCATTCTCACGGCGGTTGTCTTGATCGCCCTGCTCTTTACCTACCACAGCAGGCGTCAGAAACATCAGAAGGCCCGACTCGCGGCCCTCGTCGATCAACGCACGCACGAACTGAACGAAGCCAACGCCGCCCTGCAAAGGCAGATCCAGAAAACCATCGAGGAGTTCGACCGCCGCCGCCGGGTCGAAGCGCAGCTGCACCAATCCCAGAAGCTTGAAAGCCTCGGCACACTCGCCGGCGGGATCGCCCATGATTTCAACAACATCCTCGCTGCGATTCGCGGTCATACCGAATTGGCCCTGCTCGATGCACCTCGCGACGGAGATTCGTATGCATCTCTCCTGGAGATCCGCGCCGCCGCCAGCCGCGCCCGCGATCTCGTTGCTCGCATCCTGACCTTTTCCCGGCACAAGGCGATCTCGCCACGGCCCGTTGATCTCGCGACGGTCCTGCATGAGGCCCTCAGCCTCGTCCGCCCAACCCTGCCGCCAACAATCGAACTGCGCGTCGATCTGCGATCGGTCCATACCCTCGCCGACGAGACCCAGATGCACCAGGTCATCCTCAATCTCTGCAGCAATGCCAGCCACGCCATCGGCCGGAAAGAGGGGGTTATCGAGATCCACCTTTACGAAACCGACCAGTCGCCTCCGACCGCGCCGAAACCGGCCGACGAGGCCCAGCGCACCGCGGCCACCTCGCGCTGGGCCGTCATCGAAGTCCGCGACACCGGTCCCGGCATGGACGAGGAGACGCTCACTCGAATCTTCGATCCGTTCTTCACGACCAAACCCGTCGGCCAGGGCACCGGCCTGGGACTGTCGACCGTCCGGGGCATCATCACCCAGCACGACGGCTTCATCACCGTCGAAAGCACCCCGGGCCGCGGAACCACTTTTCGGATCTACCTGCCGGCGACCGAGGCATCCCCTCACCATCCGACGCCGGCCCAGCCAACGGCCGCGCGCGCCAACGGAGAGGAAATCATCGTCGTCGACGATGAGCGATCCGTCGCCACAGCCACCGCCAGGCTCCTGCAGAACCGCGGTTTTTCAACGACGGCTGTCAACCATCCGAGCGAAGCGCTCGAGATCATCCGTGCCGCGCCCTCCCGCTTTCAGGCCGCGGTCATCGATCTGTCCATGCCCGGTATGAGCGGAACAGACCTTGCGGCCCGGATCCGCCAGGTCGCACCGCACATGCGCTTCATCTTCGTCTCCGGGCTCGGCCATCCGACCAATGAGGAGGACATCATGGTGACCTTCGGCTCGGCACAATTTCTGCCCAAGCCCTTCGAACCAGGAGAGCTTTTTCAGGCGATCCTGGACGCCCTCGAGGCACCAACCAGCCACTGACTGCCCGAGCGCGCCCGCACCGCCCGCGCTCGGGGACCGCCGAGCCGCTTGCCCGTGAGCGCCTCGCTCACGACTCGTCGGACGATTTTTTCCACAGATTGATATCTTCCTCGCGGCTGACGCGATCGATCTCGGCCAGTTCCTCCGCCGAGAAGCCCAGGTTCGATACCGCGCCCACGCAATCGATGATCTGCTCGGGGCGCGACGCGCCGATGAGCGCCGAAGTGATGGCCTCGTCGCGCAGGACCCACGCGATCGCCATCTGGGCCAGTGTCTGCCCTCGGCGGCCGGCGATCTCGTTCAGCGCCCGGATGCTCTCGAGCGCACTCGGGGTGAGCATCTCCGGCCGCAACGACTTGCCCTGCACCGCCCGGCTGTCTTCCGGGATGCCGTTGAGGTATTTGTTTGTGAGCATGCCCTGGGCAAGCGGCGTAAAGGCGATCGCCCCCACCCCCAGCTCGACCAACGTATCCTTCAACCCATCGCGCTCGATCCAGCGGTTGAGGATATTGTAGCTCGGCTGGTGAATCAGACAGGGCGTGCCCAGATCGCGAAGAATCGCGACCGCCTCGCGCGTCCGCCGCGCATTGTAGCTGGAAATCCCCACATACAATGCCCGCCCCGAGCGCACGATATAGTCGAGCGCGGCCATGGTTTCCTCCAACGGCGTCTCCGGATCGAAACGGTGCGAGTAGAAGATGTCCACGTAGTCGAGCCCCATGCGCTTGAGCGACTGGTCACAGGAAGCCACCAGGTATTTTCG
>RFJS01000340.1 GCA_003694825.1 Verrucomicrobiota bacterium
GAGCAGGTCCATAGGTCAGCTCGGGTTGAAGAATCAGGAAGCGGGTCAACTGACGCGGCCGGTGATGGCGGTCTTGAGGCGCTTGATGGAGTCGCTCGCGTATTGAGTGAGGAACTGGTATTCGAGGGCGTTGCGGTTCATCTCGAGCAGCTCACGGTCGATCTCGACGTTGTTGCCGTCCTCGCGTTCGGAGCGCGCGGTGGGATCCTGCGCGAGGGTTGGGCGGATCGAATCGATCGAGCCGTTGGAGGGGTTGCGCATGTGGTCGGCGAGCTGCTGCTCGAAGGTGGGCGCGAGATCGATACGCTTGAAGCCGGGCGTCTCGGCGTTCGCCAGATTGGTCGCGATCGCCTGATGCCGGAGGGCGGCCGCATCGAGCAGCTTCAGCGAGAGCTGATAGTTGTCGCTGCCAAGGATGTGATCGATCATGCCTCCCGCGACAGCAGGGCATGTGCCGAAAGGGGAAACCGATCCCGCAACCCGCTCTACATCAGATTCTTAAGGGCTCTATTTTTCTTCACACGATCCATCCGCAAGCCGCGACGGCAAAATTTGCCGCCCTGCCCCGGCAGCTTCGACCGCCTTCTGCACCCGGGGGATTCCCCCCAGATCCAACTTGGGCCGCCATTCGCGCAGCCTCCTGAAATTCATGACATTGCGCAATTGCGCCCGTAAAATCCCCCAGACACGCTTCAGTCCGCCGCCTCAGCGGCCGATGTGTTCTCTGAATATGGCCACCGCGGAAGAGCCCAACCACCGGATCCTGATACTCGACGACGACGAGATCGTCCTGCTCGCCATCAAAGAGACGCTGGCAGCCGAAGGCTATGATCTGGCGACATTTTCCAGCGCCAACGAAGCGCTCCGGGCCCTCGACCAGGAGAAGTTTTCCGTCATTCTCTCCGACCAGCGCATGCCCGAGATGAGCGGCCTGGATTTCCTCTCCGCCTCGAAGAAGACCCAGCCGAACGCCTCGCGGATCCTCATCACCGGTGTGCTCACGCTCAACACCGTCGTCGACGCGGTCAACAAGGGGGAAATCTTCCGCTTTCTCGCCAAGCCCTGGATCCGGGAGGAACTGCTCGCGACCGTGCGCAACGGCGTGCAGCGCTTTCAGCTCCTCGAGCAAAACGACCGGCTGCGGCGGGACACGATGGAGCTGAACCGCCAGCTCAGCGAGGCCAACCGCCGCCTCGAGGAGCAGCTCGCCGAACTGACCGCCAGCAAGAAGGATCTCGACCGTGCCCACGAGGCGCTCCGCACCAATTTCAACCACTCCCTCGAGCTGTGCTACCGGCTCATCGAGACCTTCCACCCGGTCCTCGGTCGACAAACGAAAGCCGTTGCCTCCATCTGCACCCGGCTCGCCGAGGAAGGGCAGTTCTCCGAACAGGAAAAACACGTCCTCACCACCAGCGCGTGGCTCAACAACATTGGCATGATCGGCCTGCCGCGAAACCTCGTCTCGAAATCGCTGAGCCGGCCGGACGACCTCACTGAAGCCGAGGTCGAGCTCATCCGCCACCATCCCATCTACGGTCAGACGCTCGCCTCATTCGTCGACGACCTGCGCGACGTCGGCGAGACCATCCGGGCTCATCACGAGCGCTACGATGGTCGCGGCTACCCGGACCGTCTTGGCGGCGACGACATCCCACTGCCGGCCCGCCACCTCGCTGTGGCGGTGGCATTCGTCGAATCCAATCTCCCGAGAGATCGCGCCATGGAGGCCATCCTGCGCGAATCCGGCCGTGCCTTCGATCCCGAGGCCGTCCGGCTCTTTCTGAAGGTCTCCAACGCCATGAATCTCCCGCGCAAAGTGCGGGAGGTCACCCTGGCTGAACTCGCGCCGGGCCAAACCCTCGCCTCCGGCATCTACAGCCCCTCCGGTCTGCTCCTCATCCCCGAAGACCGCGAGCTCACCGACGCCACCATTCGCAAGATCAAGGAACACAACGCCGTCACCCCGATCACCCATCGCCTCCTCGTCTACATGCAGGACGGCTGATTTCGGCGCCGGTGCCGGTTTTTATCCGTAAATACCTGCAACCCCGCACTTCCTGACTATACTGGCAAAAGTTCACGGCAGCTCGACCGATTCAAAAACCGCACGCTCGCCGCGCCGCCTCCCCGGAAGCCGTGCGCGAGACAACGCAATTCCACCTCTGAACAAACCGCCTTCCGGCCAACCACCACCACACACCGCACCAAGGGCACCATGAAGATCCTCATTGTCGACGACGACCCGGCCATCCGTTCGCTGCTGCTCACCGTCTTTGGCGAAAAGCACGAAGTCTCCCTGCTGTGCGACGGGCACAATGCCATCAGCGTGCTCTCCGA
>RFJS01000341.1 GCA_003694825.1 Verrucomicrobiota bacterium
CCGATCCACATCGCGCTGATCGCACCGTGGCTGCTGGGGGAGCCCAACCACCCACGCGACTGGGCGGCGATCTTTGTGACGCTCGCCGGCATCGGCCTTTTCTTTCTCGATCAGCTCTCTTCCGCCGGGGCGCTCGGCAATCTCCTCGGCCTCGGCGCCGGTTTCTGTTTCGCCCTTCTGGCCGTCTTCCTGCGCAAGCAGAAGGAGGGCTCGCCCATCGAATCGATCGTTCTGGGCAATGTCATCGCCGCGCTCGTCGGCCTGCCCTTCATGCGCGCCCCGTTCCCCGACCCCCACGGCTGGCTGCTGCTCGGTCTGCTCGGCGCCGTGCAGCTCGGCATTGCCTACATCATCTACGCGGCTGCCATTCGCCGCGCCACCGCCATGGACGCCGCCCTCGTGCCCATGATCGAGCCGATCCTCAACCCCGTCTGGGTCGCCCTTGTCGTCGGCGAAGTGCCCGGGCCCTATGCCCTGCTCGGCGGGGCGATCGTGCTCGGCACCCTTTCGCTGCGCGGCGTCCTCGCGGTGCGGGCCCGCCGCCCGGGCGTCCGAGGCGGCCGGTAAGCGCCCTCCCGGCGCGCGCCCGGGCACCGCATTCAAACCTCGCCCCCGCCGCCCCGTCTCGTATACACCACGACGCACCATGAACAGCACCTGGAAAAACGCACTGCCCGTCGCCTTGCTCGGCGCGGCGCTTGTGGGAGTGGTCCTGCTCCTGCAGACCTACTTTTTTCGCAACTCCGTGATGAGCGAACTCCGCGCCCAGCAACGCCAGGAGCTGGCCCAGCTGCGCCTCGAGCAACAGGAGCGCTTCGAGACCTTCGCCGAGCAGCTCAGCGAGAAACTCGATAAAAACACCCGGGCCCTCGAAGCCGCCCTCGCCGGTGGCGGTGCCGGTGACCTCTTCGTGGCCGAGGGCGAGAAGAAGGTGATCGAGGCCGAGACCATCAACGCCCTGGCCGAGGCGATCATGAGGCGGCTCCAACCCATGATACCGACCGCCGAAGACGAAGAGCGCAGCTACACCAACATCACCGAACGCGTCTCCACCCGCCTCAACCCCATCCTCTCCGAAATCGCCCGCACCGGCACGCTCACCCGCTCCGACATCGAGTTCTACTCGAACCAGATCACCAAAATGATCGAAGAAGCACTCATCGCGGAACGCGCCGAGAAACAGCGCCTCAATACCGCGGTCGTCACCACTTCGGCCATCGCCGAGGACTCCTTCCGCCTCGCTCAGGAAATGTCCGCCCTCTACCTCAGCTCCCTCAAGGACGAGGGCGTGCTCTCGCGCATTCTCTCGCTGCCCGTCGGCCTGGTGCAGGACGTCTCCACCCTGAGCATCGTCGGCAGCTCCGAACGCAAAGAGGTCGAGGAGCGTCTCTTCAAACAGCCCAGCGAGATCGAAAACCGCCTCAAATCCATGCGCGCGGAGCTGCCCGAGAACGCCGTCGACGAGCGGCGCTTCGAGGTCGAGGAAACCCCGGCGGACGCCGCGGCCGAAGCCACCGGGCCCGAAGAGCCCGCCCCCGCCGAGACTCCGGTGCGCGCACGGCCGACCGCCCCGGCCGACAACTGACGCCGCCCGGCGCGCCCGCCTTCGCCCATCAGGCAGGCTCCGCCGCACCCGAAGCCGCCGCCGCCACATTCTCCGTAACCGCGGCCGGCAGGGCGCCGAGCGCCTGTTCCAGCGCCAGCAACACCGCGCCCGCCACCGGCGGCAGGCGCACCGCCGAAAGCGCGAAGCCCGGCAGGACCCTGCCGACCGCCTCGCGCACGAGGCGGAAATAAAACCCCTCGGTCTCGAGCAGGCCGCCCGCCGTCACTCCCTGCTCGAGCCGCGGCGCATCCACCGCCAGGCGCTCCACCACCGCCGTCGCCATCGCCGCCAGCGCCTCGGCGCCACGGCGCAGAATCTCCAGGGCGGCATGATCGCCGCTTTCCGCCGCACCGATGACCGTCGGGGCCAGAGCCGACGCCACCGCCCGATCCATCCCGGAACGCGTCGCGTCCCGAAACCGGTCGATCATCTCACGAGGCGTGGTCGCCCCCAGCGCCGTGAGCACCGCATCCGAAAGGGGCGTGGGCATCCTCCGGCCATCCGCCGCCTGCACGACGGCCCGCATGCTCTCCACCCCGAGCCAGTAACCGCTGCCGAGATCATCCACCGCCGGCCCCCATCCACCGGCCTTCCACGACAGTCCCTCGCTCACGCGCCCATAGCACGCGGATCCCGTCCCCGCCACGATGACCAGGCCCGGCGCGCCGCCCAGCCCGCCGGCCAGCGCGATCCGCAGGTCATGATCCACCGTGCAGTTCTCCTGATGGCAGAGCAGCGCCGGAGCCAGCGCCGCCTCCAGCGCCCGCTGATCGCGCACGGCACCGGCGCCCGCCACGCCGGCAAACACCGCCCGGGGCCGGGCGTTGAGCTGCACCCCGCTCCGCGAGGCCCGCGTCCGCGCCATCGCCACCGCCTCGACGAGCATCCGGCAGGACGCCTCCACGCCCTTCTGGTGCACATTCGATCCGCCGGCCTCTCCACGCGAGACGACGCGCCCATCGAGAGAGGTCAACCAGGCCCGTGTCCGCGTGCCGCCACCGTCGATGCCAATCACAAAATCCATGTATGGGGATCCACCGG
>RFJS01000039.1 GCA_003694825.1 Verrucomicrobiota bacterium
CCGCACGCCGTATTGTCCACCATGATATTGCGAAAGACCATATCCCCCATCGCCTTCATCGGCGCCAGGCCGGGTGGCGCATCGGCCGCGGCGCGCTGCTGACCAAAGGTCATGAAGACCGGACGCGGCACGTTTTGCATGATCAGGTTTGCGAATAGCATCCGCCGCATCTCGCCGCCTTCGCACATCTGGATCTTCAGCCCCGAATCATCGATGTCGTGAAAAACACAATTCGTCACCGTGCCCCTGTTGAAATCACCGCGAGACAGCAGGCCGATCCGGATACCCGCCCACTTGCTGGAAAACGTGCAATTGTTGATAACGACATCTTCGCAGACGCTGCCCGGACGCGAGTTCTGCAGGCAGATCGAATCATCGCTCGTATCGAACGAACAGTTACTCACCCGCACATCGCGACAGCCATCGAAATCGAGGCCGTCGCCATTGTGATTCGCCCGGCTGACAATCGTGACGCCGTCGACGACGACATCCGAACAATAAAGCCAGGCCGACGTCCACGCCGCCGGATTGCGCAGCGTGACATCCCGCATGCGGATGCCATGACAATCAATAAACCGGATCATCATCGGCCGGTTTCGTCCCGGATCGTCACGGTTGGGGAAGTTTTCGCGATGCCCCCGACCATCGATCACGCCGCTGCCGGTGATGCCGATGTGCCGCGCTCCGCGCGCGAAAATGAGGCACCGGTCCATGTGCGGCTCGTTTTTGTACATATTCCTTCCCATGCCCGACGGGTAATCCGCGATATCGGTGCTGCCCAGCAGTTCGGCACCGGCCGCCACATGCAGCGTTACGTAATCCTTCAGCACAAGCGTGCCTGTCACGTAGGCCCCGCCGGCGATCAGCACGCCGGCCGCGCGTTGCTCGCTGCAGGCGTCGATCGCGGCCTGGATTGCCGCGGTGTTGACAGTCGTCCCATCCGGGATCGCTCCAAAGTCCCTGATGTCGAGCATCGGTTTCTGCTCAATGCCGCCAGCGCGGCCGGATGATGAGGTGATGGTCATGATCAACAGGCTCAACGCCACGCGGGCCCATGGAGCGCTCCAACGCTTCGGTTTCATCGGTGGCATGGCATCCGAGGGGCATGCGGCCGGCGAGTCCGCCGATGTTGAAACAGTTTATCCGCCTGCGCTCAGGCCAGCTCCTCGTAGTCGAAATAATCGAAGTCGGCCCAGAGTTCCTGTGTATGCAGATCCTGCACGAACAAGCCGGCAAACGCTCCGGTGAATTTCTGGAACCCGTATTCGTCCGAAAGGATCGTCGCATCCAGAACCGGCCCGATCTTCTTCCATTCCACTCCATCCGACGAATAGAAAAACTGCAGTTCGCGATGATCGAGGATGAACCGCAGATACACCCGCGGCCATCCTTCGATCGGGACCCGGGCATCCCGCAACTCGCTTTTCCGCCCGAGATCGCCCTTCATGATACCCAGGCACCGCACTCCCAGCGACTCGCTGTGATAGATGCGCAGGTAATAAAAGTTCATCGCGCTGTAGAAGGCCGTCAATCCGGCCGACTGGCGAACATGCCACGGCTCGAACTCGACACCGGTCTCGACCCGCACGCGAAAGGCCTGCAGCCGCCGCGCGACAAGGCTCATCTGCCGGGGCGAGAAGATCGAACCGCGCCCCCGCATGCGAAGATAACCCGGACGATCAAACGAGAGCCAACTCGAATCCGCGGGCACTCGATATGTCTGATATTGAATGCCGAGCACCCCCTCATCGAAATCATCCCGCACCGGCATCGACGGGAAGGGATGTTCGGGCAGATCGGGCGCGGGCGTCTCCACCGCCGCCAACGGCCCGCCTTCCGCCATGCGGAGCCACCCATCCTCGGTCCAGACGCATTTCTGCAGTGCGGTCTCCCTTCCGAGAATACACACCGGATCCGGAAGCAGCGGCCGGGCGCAGAGATGGGCGACATACCATTCGCCATTCCCGGTCTCGACAAGCGAACCGTGCCCGGCCTTCTGCAACTCGAGCCCGGGCTGAAACCGGTGCAGCTTTGGTGAATCATCGACACCCCGCTCATCAAACGCCGCCACATGCGAGGTGATCAGCGGGCCGGCCGGGTCTGGCTCGTAGGGTCCTTCGATCGTCCGCGAGCGGGCCATGGCCACCGCGTGTCCGTAGCCGGTCCCGCCCTCGGCGGTCATGAGATAATAATAACCGCCGTGTTTATAGAGATGGGGAGCCTCGAGACAGCCGCGATCGGTCGCCCCCCGCGAAATCCGCTTCGGCCGTCCCACGAGGCGCTCCTGCTCGACCGACCACTTCTGCAAGACGATCCACCCCGGATGCTCGTAGCCGTCGCGCGTCTCCCACTCGAGATTGACAACCCACTTCTGCCCATCGTCGTCGTGAAACAGCGAGGGATCGAACCCGGTGCTGTTGACATACCGCGGCTCCGACCACGGCCCCCGGATATCCGGCGCCGTCACGATAAAATTATCGAGGTCGAAATGCCGGCCGTTCATCCCGTAGACGATCGTATACACGAGATAAAACAGGCCGGAACGCTTATCGTAGCTCAGGCAGGGTGCCCAGACCCCGTGCGCGGTGGCCACGCCTCGCAGATCGAGTTGCGAGACACGATCCAGCGCATAGGTGAGCGGACGCCAGTGCCGCAGGTCCCGCGAGTGATGGATGAGCACGCCGGGAAACCACTCAAAAGTCGACGTCGCGATATAGTAATCATCGC
>RFJS01000342.1 GCA_003694825.1 Verrucomicrobiota bacterium
AGGGAATACCGCTGCGGGGTGGCCGCCGGTTTTCGCATCGGGGCCGCGTGGATACTGACTTTGACGGAATACCGGGGTCCGGAACACCCGGCGACTGCGGCAGCGCCGCAGGAGAAAGAGACACATCGCGCAGCATCGGCAACCGCGGGCGACGATGACCTGCGCGCACGCATGAGCCCGTGACAAGACTATGGAAAACGGAACTACAGTTGATCCCGACCTGAAAGAACTCGAGGCCCTACGGCAGCAGGCTGAGGCGTTCGATCAGACCGGCGACGTCGCCGACACCAACGTCGAAGACGCACCTGAACACGGCGACGCGGGTGCGCGCGAAACCGAACAGGCTGCCGAAAACGACACGCAACCGGACAACCCGGCAAACGAAGAAGCGGGCAAAGCCGACGAGGCCGAGGACGCGCCAAAGCAACAGCGCGACGAACCGAAGCCAAAAACCCGCGAAGAAAAGGAAGCCGAGCGCTTTGCGCGCAACTGGAAGCGGCTGCAGGCGGAACGCGCGCAACTCGAGCGCGAGCGTGCCGAGCTGGAGCGCTACCGCGCGCAGATCGCGGCGCAGACCGGCGCGCAATCCGGCCAGGAAAGCGCCGAGAAACCGCTGCACGAGAAATACAGTGCCGCGGAACTTGAGCAGGCGGCCGAGGATTTCGAGGCCGAAGGCCGCTACGAAGAGGCGAAGCTGTTGCGCGAGGAGGCAGCGCTGGCACAACGGCGCGGCACGGCCACCAGCGGTGCCGGCGGTCAATCCGCTCAGGCGCCGACCGCGGCGCAGCAGACCGCTGCGGAGCAATACCGGAGGCAATTTGAGGCGCTCTGGAATGCCAACCTGGCCGAAATCCGCGCCGAAGACCCAGAGTTCGCCGATCCGCAGAGCGCGAAGTTTCAGGCCGCAGCGGAAATCCTCCGAGAGTATCCGCAGGGCCGGACGTTTCCGGACGGCATTAAAATTGCCGCGGCCTGGGCGCGCGATCGCGTGCTGGCGAAAGAAGCGGCGGAGGCCAAGAAGGCTCTCGCGGAGAAGGACAAGGAAATTGCGCGGTTGCAGGCGTTGCTCAGCCCCGGAAGCGGGGCGGGCGAGACGCGCGGCGGAGCGCGGTCTTTCGAGGAGATGAGCGAGGCCGAACAGGCCGCATTCCTCAAAAGGCAGGCGGCGGAACTCGACGGCCTTGCCGGCTGAACGGAAGCCGGGTGCAGGTCCGCGAAGCGTGTCACCAGCAATCAAACACAAGAGAGACGGAGATAGCACACCATGGGAACGACAAATAAGACGAGTCTGATTGACACGTATCAAACCTACTTCAGCAAGCAGCTGCTGAAGCACGCGGTGCAGGAACTGCACCTGAACGAATTCGCGCTGCAGGCCGAGCTGCCGCAGAAGAGCGGCAGCGACACCATCCGGTTCTTCCGGCCATCCGAGGCGGACGCCTCGCAGGTGCAGACGCTTTCCGAAGGCGTGGTGCCGGGCAACTTCCGGAATGTCACCTACACCTACATCGACGTGCCGCTCGTGCAATATGGCGAGGTCGCGAAGATCACCGACGTGGTGACGATGACCGCATTGTTCGACGCGCTCACGCAGTCCATCAAGACCATGGGCGAGGATTGCGCGCTGCACGCTGACACCATCACGCGGGACGTCCTTGCGCACCCGACCGCCGGACTGACCAAGCGCTACGCCCAGGGCCTGGCCAATTTTGCCGCGCTCGATACGGCGACGCCGAGTGCCGGCAAAATCACCGCGGCGGACCTGCTCGATGCGTGCACTCGCCTCAAGGTGAACCGCGCGCCGCGCAAGGAAGGTCGCTATGTCGCCATCGTCCCCCCGCAGGTCGGTCGGGACATTCAACGTGACCCGGATTGGATCGACGCCGCCAAATACAGCAACGTGCAGGCTCTCTACAAGGGAGAGCTGGGCATGCTCTACGGCGTGCGGATCATCGAGGCGACCAACCCGTTCATCGAGTCGACCGTCGAGGGCACCTACGATCCGGCGGGAGACATTTACCTGACGATCGTCACTGGTGAAGGCGCCTATGGCACCCCGAAGCTCGCGGGCACGCAGAGCCCGTCGAAGCCGAAGATCATGATCGTGAATAAGCCGGATTCCGCGAATCCGCTCAACCAGTGGATGACGGCCGGCTGGAAGGCGTATTGGGCCGCAAAGGTGCTCAACCCGAACTACGGCATCGCCCTGCGGACCAAGAGCGAATTCGCCGCCTGATAGGAGACGACGAACCATTGCGGCAGGGCGGCACGCACGAAGAAGACGCCACAGCGCAGCATAGCGTGAAACCACGTGCCCAGGAAAACCACGGTCAGCCGGTGCGGCCGCCCTGCCTTTTCATTTTGTAACCAACGAACAAGCGAGGAAGTCATGAGCGCAGAACTACGACCGGCGGCCGCGATGAAGACGTTGAGCATTGGCACAACGCCCGTCGCGCTCGACATGACAGGCATCGGCCCGACGCAGAAAGTCGCATGGACGCTCGAGGGCGCCGACGTGCGCGTGCGTTTCGACGGAGGAGCCCCCACCGGCACGACCGGCCATCTCATCGCCGCAGGGGCCGTCGGCCAGGAGGGACTCTGGACCTTTGAGATGGCGAATGCGATGCGCCTGGTGCGGGCCGCGACAGCAACCGCCGATGCGGTGTTGACCTATACGCCGGTCATTGACGGGCGCGGAGGAAAGGACTGAACGATGAGCCTGCTATTTGGAGACCCGGTAAGCGGAGCGGCCGGCGGCAACAGTGGCGGCAGTGGCATCGACCTGATCGGCAGCCGGTATCTGCTGCCGCAATGGCACCTGGAGGGCAGCGCCGCCGTCGGCGATGTGTTCGGCGGCGTGTATCTGCCGCAGAGC
>RFJS01000343.1 GCA_003694825.1 Verrucomicrobiota bacterium
TGACCGCGCCCGTCAGGCCCCGTTCCAGAACAGGTCGACCACCACCAGAAACGCCATCCCCAGCGCGATACCCAGCCGCACCACCGTCGAGACACCGACACCGACACCCGCGCCGACACCCGCCTTCATCGACTCCTTCGGATGCCGCCGGGCGAAGAGCCATTCGCCCACCGCCGCCCCAATCACCGGGCCGACAAAGATGCCGATGATCCCGAAAAACAAGCCGACCACCCCACCGATCACCGCGCCGAGAATGCCCCACTTCGTGGCGCCCATCCATTTCGCGCCGGCCATCGTCCCCACGAAATCCGCCACCCGCTCCAACACCGCGAGCACGCCAAGCGCGCCGATCATCCACCACGACAGCCAGTCCGGCAGCAACAGCTTGTGCACGATCGCCCCCAGCACGATGAGCAGCGGTCCCGGGATGACGGGCAAAAAGACAAAAACCACGCCCAGGACCATCCCGAGCACGAGCGTGCTCCAGGCCAGCACCTGCAGACTGACTTCAGCGACCATCGCGCCACATTGAGCCGGCCGATCCGGCCATGGCAATCGATTCCCACGGGCTCAATCCCACCCGGCACGGGACGATCTCTCCTGCATGTACTCGGGCCACCTTCGCCGCCCCCGCGCGTCCATCCTGCCGCCGTCGGCGCGTCTCCTCACCGTCGCCCTCCTCGTCCTTGTCGCGTTTGCGCCTCCAGCCCCCGCCGGCGAGACCTGGCAGATCGGCGACCGCACTTTTCACAATGTCCGCGTCGGTGAAAAGACCCCCACCTCCGTGACGATCTTCCACAGCGGCGGCATCACGCAGCTCGATCTTGCCCAACTCCCGGCCGAGCTGCAGCAGCGCTTCGGCTACGATCCCGCCCGCGCCGACGCCTGGCGGGAGGAGATCCGCAAGGGCCACGCCGCCACCCGCGCCCTCGAAAAGCGCGCCCTCGAGCTGCGCCGCCGCGAGGCAGCCGAAGTCGAACGCTACGCCACCGCGCAGCGCCACGCCGTGGCCGACACGCTCGATCCGGCGACATTCGAGATCCGCCGCACCGTCGACCTCCGCCCCGTCTATCGCCAATACGGCATCGCCTTCAAAAACCAGGGCCGCCGCCCCAGCTGCAGCGTCTTCGCCCTGCTCGGCGCGCTCGAATACGAATACGCGCGCGCTTTCGGCCACGCCGAGCCCCTCTCCGAAGAGTTTCTCATCTGGGCCACCCTCCACCAGAATCCCGGCACGCCCGTCGACGACGGCTTTCACTTCCGCGAGGTCATCTCCGCTCTGCAGACCTGGGGCGTGGCCCGCCAGGAACTCATGCCCAACACCTTCGGCATCAAGCCATCGGAGATCGCGCCCCCCGATGCCGACGCCCGCGCCGACGCCCTTGGCCGCAACCAGGCCATCCCGGTGTGGTATCGCACCGGGGACAAATATTTCGTCGCCCGCGTGATCGACGCGCTCAACCACGCCACCCCGGTCGTCGTCGGCATCCGTTGGCCGCACCCGAACACCCTGCGCAACAACCACCTGCTGCGCGACCAGCGCCCGCTCTCACATTCCGCCCACGCCGTCACGATCATCGGCTACGAGAGCCCGGAGGGCACGATCGACGGCACGACCTTCATCTTTCGCAACTCCTACGGCACGCAATGGGGCCTGGGCGGCTGTGGCCTGATCGCCGCCCGTTACCTGCACGAAAACGCCATCGCCGCCTTTCACCTCGTGCTCCCCGGAACCCGCGCGCCCCGCCCGGAAACCAAACAGCATGCGCCCGCCACGGCCGACGATTCGGTCGCCGATACCCACCGCTGACGCCCGCGGCCCCGCCGCCTCCTCGGCGGAGACCGGTGCACGTCGACCTCTCCGCCCGTCTTCCCCGGCCATTCGACACGCCGCTGTGTGAATAACCCGGCCCGCCCCGCCACTTCACTTGCATTCTTCGGGCGACTGTGCTGGCTTCCGCGATTCCAGCTATGCGCATCCGATCCTATCGAGCACTCCGTCCGGTCCCGGCTCTCGCCGACAAGATCGCCTCGCTGCCGTATGACGTCGTCTCCACGGCCGAGGCCCGCGCCCTGTGCGCCGACAACCCTCTGAGCATGCTGCGCGTCGTGCGCGCCGATCTCGAGTTTCCCGACGGCACGGACCCCTACAGCGACGCCGTCTACGCCAGGGCCAGGGAGAACTTCCGCAAACTCGTCGATGCCGGCCACCTCGAGCGCGAGGCGACACCGTGCATCTACATCTACCGCCAGCAGATGGGCGAGCATGTGCAAACCGGCCTCGCCGCCCTTTGCCACGTCGACGACTACGACGCCGGCCTCATCAAGCGCCACGAGAAGACCCGGCGCGACAAGGAGGACGACCGCACCCGGCTCACCAGCGATCTCGGCGCCAACCCCGGCCCCGTCTTCCTCACCTACCGCGACCAGGCGGCCATCGACGCCGAAATCGCCCGCGCCACCGAAGCCGCTCCGCTCTTCGATTTCACCGCCGAGGACGGCATCCGCCACACGGTCTGGCGTATCGACACGCCGGAGGCGATTGTCGCCGCCTTCGCCGAAGTCCCCTGCTTCTACGTCGCCGACGGCCATCACCGCGCCGCCAGCGCCGCCCGCGTCGCCCGCGAACGCCGCGAGGCCAATCCGAACCACACCGGCGAAGAGGACTACAACTGGTTTCTCACCGTCCTGTTCCCGGCCTCCCAGCTCAAGATCCTGCCCTACAACCGCCTCGTCGCCGACCTCAACGGCCTGGCGCCAGAGGATTTCCTCGGCCGCCTCTCCGAGATCGGCGATGTCTCGGAAACCGACAGCGCGGAGGCCGAGGCGCCGGGTGATGTGCGCGTCTATCTCGGCGGCCGCTGGTATCGGCTTGCCCTGGTCGCGCCCCCGGATGCCGACCCGGCTTCGCGCCTCGACGTCAGCCTCCTGCAGGACCAGGTGCTCGCGCCGCTGCTCGGCATCGATGATCCGCGCAGCAGCCAGCGCATCGAGTTCGTCGGTGGCATCCGCGGCACCGACTACCTCGCCGAAGCGGTCGACAGCGGCCGCGCCGCCGTCGCCTTCTCGATGCACCCGGTGACGATCGATCAGCTCATGGCCATCGCCGACGCCGGCCAGATCATGCCGCCCAAGAGCACGTGGTTTGAGCCGAAGCTGCGCTCCGGCCTGTTCATGCACGTATTCTGAGCGGATCCGGCCGGCCGGTCTCCGCCGGACGCCCGGCCGCCCCGTTCACTTCCGATACCAGCTTCCATCCGGCGCCTGGAGCCAGACACCCGGCGCCGATTTCTTGCGCAGGCTCTCCGCCCGGCTCTCGCCGACGACCGCGGCGGTCAGCCCCAGCCGCCTGGCAAGGATCCCGTAGAGCTCGCGGCGATCGGCGTTTTCCGCCTTCAAAAGCGCCGTCTGCTCCGGGGTGAGCTGCCCGCGCTGCTCGAGAAAGCCCTTGTTGTTTTCACCGACGAGGCCGGCGGCTTTCATCTCATCGATCTGCGCCACGCGCTCGAGCATCCGCTGCTTGATCGCGTCCTCCTCCGCCGCCGCGCCATGGCGCGGCGCGAGAAAGAGGCTGCCCAGCATCACGAGAACAAGGGAGAGTCGAAAAGTCGTCGCGTTCATCATTGGGAGGCGTCCTCCTGAATCGTTTCGGAAACGGCATCGATATCCGCAAAGGCGTCAGCCAGCTCCTCTTCGAGCTGCACCTTGAGGTTCACATCGAGGGTCATGTGAATCGGCTCGATCGTGCTGTGCGTCTTGACCGAGACGCAGCCGGCGGCGAACACCGGCAACAGCCACGAAAAAAGGAGGGGTGTCTTTTTCATGGAGCGATATCGGATCTTGCGGGCTTGCACCGACCAGGCAATCCGCAAACAGGTTCCAGTCGGCGGCCCGCCCGGCGCGCTCTGCGTGCGCGTCCCCCCCGAAGCCTGCCGCGGCCGCCGCACTCGGCCGCCGGTTACGACGGCTTTTCCGGCGTGCTCTTACAGCGTGGCCAGGCGCAGGAACAGGTTGATCACCTGCGCCACGGTGCCATTCACGTTGGTTTCGATCTCGAACGGCACGACCGCCCGCTCCGTGGTCGATTTTCCCGACAACTCGATGTGCACCGGCGTCCCGGGCCGGTCGCGGTCGAAGAGCTCGACCCGGAGCTTCTCGAGGTCGACCGACGCCAGTCCCTCCTCGAGCAGCTCGTATGGCAGCCGGTTCATCTGCTCCGCCAGCGTCTCCGCCGAGAGATTGGCGGTAAACATGCCTTTGGCCGGATAGGAGAAGGTGGCCGGAAAATCCCGATCCAGCTCGAACACGCCCTCGCCGAGCACGAGCTGCCCCGCCAGCAGCCCGACGGGTAGACGGCCATTGAGCCGGCCTGTCATGCGCCCGCGAAACGGCTTGATGAACGCACTGATCCGTCCGAGGTCGAGCCCCTCGAAATGGAGATCCACCGCGAGATCGGGATCGGGCAGGCGCAGGGTAAACGGCTCGGCACACACCCTGCCGTCAAACACCGCCGCTTCGACGGCTTCGACGCGGATGGTCCGCGGATCGAGGAGCTGAAAGCGAACCCGCCCACGCTCGAAACGCAGATCGCCCGCCTCGATCGTGGCGACATGGATCTCCTGCCCGGCCGGTGTCTTCACCTCAGGCAACCCGTCGAACTCGAGTGTCCCGGCAATGCCGCTCGCACGCACGCGCTGCGCCGCGGATTCGGCCGCGAGATCATTCAGAGTCAGGCGCCCCCGGCCTGTCCAGGCGCCCGTGGCGCTGTTCCACTGCACCGTCCCTTCCGCGCTGATCGAACCGTCCACAACGACGTCCGCCAGAGCCTCCGAAAAGAGGGACGGCAGGTTCGAACGCGCGAGAACGATCGGGTCCGCGCGAAACGTTCCCTCCCCCGCCAGCACGCCCTTCTCCCAATCGATGGCGACGGCCTGCTCAAACCCCGCAGCCGCCTCGAGTCCGCCGAAGACCGCGCCCAACCGCCCCGTTGCCCGCACGCGCTCGAGATCGCCCGAAAGCACCGCCTGCACCCGCGGCTGCTCGAGGATCTGCCCCGCCACCGTCATGCGGCCGGCCGTTGCGTCGAGCCGGGCCTGCACCGGCGGCTCGTCCGGTGCCGCCCGCGTCTTCTCCAGCTCGACCCGGCACCAGCGCGCCTCCATCTCGCCGGGAAGCTCCAGGCGGTCGCTGGAGAGAACGACATGTGCCTCCGCCTTGCGAAACAACCAATCCGGCAGCATGCCCGCCTCCGGATCCTGTTCGCGCGCCGCCCCCTCCAGCCAGTGCCGCACGCTCGCGTGCGGGATCGCCGACCACCGCGTCTCCGCGCTCAAGGCGGCGTTTTCCGCATGCAAATCAGGAAACAGGTCCGCGAGGTCCTCGGTTTCGATGCGGTGCACCGCGCTCCAGGATTGCGTCTCGCGATCGTATTCGACCGACAGCCCCATCCGGCCATGGGTGCCGCTCCCCAGCGTCGAGACGACCGAAGCGATCTTCACGTCCTGCGCCGGTGTCCCCCCTTTGAGCAGGGCGATGACGGACTCGATCCCGATGTCGCGCAGCTCGATCCGCATCGATGCCCGGTCCAGGGCTTTCGGCCACCGGGCAAGATCCGTGCGGATGTCTTCGAGCGTCGCGTCCATATCCATCGCGAAGATCCCGTGATCGAGCCGCACCGCGGCCGTGACATCCGGCGACCACGCGAAGCGCCCCGCCGGCCCCTCGAGCGTCACATCACGCATCCGGCTGCGAAACGTCCCCTCGTAAAGCCCCGTCCCACCGGCACCCGCCGACTGAAAATCGACACGCCCCACGCGAAACCACCCCGGCGGATTGGCCAGGGCCCACCCGGCCGGCAGATACCGGTCGAGATCCTGTGAACCAAAAATCTCGAAATGCCCGCGCATCTGAGGCGCGTCCCCCGCCAGGTCGTTCGCGGTGATCGCGCCGTTGCGCACCGCCAGCGGCAATCGCCGGAAGCGCACCTCGGGAAACTCCACCGATAACGCCTCACGCCAGCCCGTGGCGGCGAGCGCCATCGGTTCGATCGCCTCGCCCCCGATCTCGGCCTCCTGCACGAGCAGCCGCGCGCGGGCCTCGCGCTCACCGCCAAGCGCCGGCACGCCCGCCGCCATCGAGAGGGAGACTTTCGCATCGATCCAGTCCCCCCAGGCCAGCGGGAACCCCGTTCCCCGCACCCGCACCTCGCCCCGGTCGAGTTCGGCTTCGAAGGCCAGCGGCCCCGCGCTCCATTCCTGGAGAGTCCCGTAGAGGATGGCGCCCCCTTCGGCCCGTCCGAAAAGCCGCCCCGCTCTGTCGCGATGCAACTCGAGGCGCGTCGACGAAAGCTCGCCCTCGATCCCCGGGTAGCTCCATCGCAGGCGCGGCACGACGGCGGCGATCTCGGCATCAGCCGCCTGCCAGTCAGCGATCGCCAGTGTCCCGGACAGCCGGATACTGTCCGAATCGAATCGGGAATTCGCCGGCAGCGTGTGCCCCCCGATGCGTTCGGCCAACTCGGCCAGCAGCGCCGGCGCCATCACGAAACGCTCGATCCTCAAGTGGCCGTCTCCCCCGGTCGTATCGAGGGCGACCTCGGCGCGGGCCCGCAGCTCTCGATGGGCGATGTCGATACGAAACTCGTCCTCGCCGGCGAGATTGCGATCAGCCGCCAGATCGACGGTGAAGGCATAGGTCGCGTCGGCAAAAACCAGCTCAATTCGCGCTCCCGGCACGCTCAGTTCCCCGATCGGCCAACCGCCACCGCCAGCGCCTCCGCCCAGCGCCGCCGCCAAAGCCCTCAGCGCCTCGGACACTCCACCCGGCCCTCGCTCCCGAAAATCCAGACGCACGACGAGCCCCTCGACCTCCAGGGATCGCAGCCTGCCATCCATCACCTCTTCCGGGAGAAAAGCGGCGGCGAGCCGCTCGGCGTCGATGCTGAGGCCGCCCCGCCCGAGATGCAGCTGGCGCGCCTCGAGCCGCTCAAGCTCCACGAGGTGCACGCGCACCGATGCCTCCTCAAAGCCGATCTTCCGCGCCTCGCCGGCGATGCGCCGGGCAAGAAAGGCCGGCGTGGACCGCCACGCCACCGCCACCCCCACGCCGAGCACCACGGCCAGCACGAGCACGATGGCCAGGGTCACCGCCAGCCATCCGCCTTCCTTGCGGCGGACGAACAGGCGCGAAACTCCACGGGTGGCGCTCATCGGCAAAAGTCGGCAACAAGCAATCAGCGGCGCGCTCCCGGGCCGCCGACCTCAACGGCCCTCACCACCGCCTGCGGGCGACGGTTCAAGGTCAGAAACACCCGTCCGAGATACTCGCCGATCAGGCCGAGCATGATCAGCTGCGTCCCCGAAAACACGGCCAGCCCCGCCATGAGCGAACCCCAGCCGCGCACCGGCACCCCAAAGAAGAGATACTCCACGAGGACAACGACCAATACGACGCCCCCCGCCGCCCCGAGCAACAACCCCGCGACCGTCGCCAGCCGCAACGGCAGCACCGAAAAGTTGATAAACATGCTCATCCACAACCGCACCAGCTTCCGCAGCGTGTAGCCGCTGCGCCCCTCGCGCCGCGGCTCGTGCCGCACCTCGACACTGCCGATGCGCGCCGTCGCCTGCAGGATGAGCCCGTCGATGTAGGGAAACGGCCCATCGTGCCGGCAAATCTCCCGCGCCAGAAACGCGCTCAGGCAGCGAAAGCTGCTCAGATACAGACCCGGTGGCTTATCCAGCACGAAACAACTCACCCAGTTCGTGAAGCGACTGCCGAGATTGCGAAACCAGGAGTGCGCCTTGGTCCGATACCGGCCATAGACGCAGTCGAGATCGTGACTGCGGGCGTGCGCCAGCAGCCGCAAGACCTCCTCCGGCGGATTCTGAAGGTCGTCGTCCATGGTCACGATCCACCGGCCTCGCGCATGCCGCAGCCCCGTGAGCACGGCGTTGTGTTCGCCGAAATTGCGCGCGTGATCCACCAGCTTGATCGGCACGCGCCGCGCACCCCTGACGACCTGCCGGGCCGCCTCGAGCGTGTCGTCCGGACTGCCGTCGTGCACAAGCACGATTTCGTGCCCTCCCTCGACCGCGAGCGACTCGAGCGCCTCCACGAGCGGCCGAACCGTCGCCGCGCTCCGATAGAGCGGAACGACAACGGTCAGCGTGGGCGCGGGCGGGCACTCCGTCTGCGGGGGAGCGTCGATCACAGCCGCAGGTTGGCAATTCCCTCCCCGCCGGAAAACTCCAAAACGTCCCCGCCCGGAGAGACGCGCGCTCAAACCGGAAACGCCCGCACGGCCGCCACGACGCGCTCGACATCCACCTCGCTCAGGCCCGGGTGAACCGGCAGGCAAAGCAATTCCCGGCTGGCCCGTTCGGCCACCGGCAGCCCGCCCGGCGGCACGAGCACCCGGTTCCGGTAGGCCGGCTGACGGTGAATGGGCTGCGGATAAAGCACCGCCGCGTGGATGCCGCGGGCGAGCAGGTGCGCTCGCAAGGCGTCCCGCCGCGGCGTGCGGACGACGAACTGGTGCCAGACCGACCGTCCCCACGCGGGCTCGACCGGCAGCACGAGCTCCGGTATCCCCGCCAGCTCCTCCCGGTAGCGCTCCGCAATCGCGCGGCGCCGGGCATTGTCTTGATCAAGCGCCTCGAGACCGACCCGCAAGATGGCCGCCTGCATCTCGTCGAGACGACTGTTGAGCCCCGGCTCCTCCGCCACGTAGCGCTCGCGCCAGCCATATTGGCGCAGACGGCGCGCCCGCTCCGCGATCGCCGCATCGTCGGTGGTAACAGCGCCGGCATCGCCGAAAGCGGGGAGATTCTTCGTCGGGTAGAAACTGAAGGCCGCCGCCGCGCCGCGGCTGCCCACCCGGCGGCCGCCGCTCACCGCCCCGTGCGCCTGGGCCGCATCCTCGATCACGACGAAGCCGTGCTCATCCGCCAGCGCCTCCAGCGCCGGCATGTCCACCGGGTGGCCATACAGATGCACGGCCACCACCGCGCGCAGCCGCGGGGCATCCGGCCCGGCCAGCCACTGGGCCAGGCCCGGCACATCCAGCACCAGCGTCTCCGGATCCACATCCGCAAGCGCCAGCCGCGCCCCGGCCCTTTCCATGGCCGCGACGGTCGCGGTGACAGTGTTGGCCGCCGTGAGCACGAGGTCGCCCGATCGCACGCCGCAGGCACGCAGCGCCAGCTCGATCGCATCGGTCCCGCTGGCCACCCCCACGGCGTGCCGGACGCCCACATACGCCGCCCATGCCGCCTCGAAAGCCGCCACCTCGGGCCCGAGGATATACCGCCCCGAATCACATACCCGCTCGATCGCGGCCCGGATCTTCGCGTCCGCCCGTCGCCAGGCGGCGTGGGGATCGGCCGGCAGGATCCGGCTCCCCGGTCTGTCGGGCGAATCGTCGGGCGCTCGGTCAGACATAATGGGAAAGGTGGCGGCGGTAGTAGGCCAGCGTGCGCCGCAACGCGCTGCGGAGCCCCACCCGGGGACGCCAGCCGAGCTCGCTGCGGATCAGCGACCAGTCCGCGTAATAATCGCCGATATCGATCCGGCGGCGCTCTTCGGGGAACCGGCGCAGGCGCATCCGTCCCGAACCGTTGACGTCGATGGCGAGCCGCGCGAGGTCGCGCAGGCTGATGACCTCCGGTCCCCCGAGGTTGTAGATGCGCCCCACCGCCGCCGGCGAAGCGGCCGCGAGCAGCATGGCCTCGACAGCGTCATCGACAAAGGTGAAGTCGCGCAGTTGTTCACCGCCCCATACCTCGATCGGATCGCCCTCGATGAGCCGGCGTATCCAGATGCCCACGAAAGTCTGCCGGGCATCCTTCACGCGCATGCGCGGTCCGATCGTATTGGTGAGCCGCAGGGCCACGGTGTGCAGGCCGTGAACGTTGTGGTAGAGAAGATGATACTGCTCGGCTGGCGCCTTGTGGATGCCGTTGATATCCACAGGGCGGATCGGGTGCGCCTCCGTGACCGGGAGAAATTCGGGCCGCCCGTAGATCTGCCGGGTGCTGGCATAGACGATCCGCACCTCCGGATTGTGCACCCGGCAGCACTCGAGGATGGAGAGCTACGCCTCGCAGTTGATCGCCAGATCCGTACCGGGATTCTCCATCGAATCCATGTGGCTCGTCTGCCCCGCGAGGTTGAAGAGGAAATCCGCGCCACGCAGCAGGTGCGGCAGCCCGTGCGGATCGCGCACGTCCGCGATGTTGACCGTGACCCGCCGCTCGATCCCGCGGATGTTGAACAGATTCCCCCCATACTGCGGGATCAGGCTGTCGACGAGCAGCACGTCGGCACCGAGCCGCACGAGGCGGCCCGCGAGATTCGAGCCGATGAATCCGAGCCCGCCGGTGACAACGACGCGGCGTCCGGCGAAGGGGTTTGGCTGTCGGGAGCGAACGGGCATG
Organism: Verrucomicrobiota bacterium; assembly: GCA_003694825.1. Lineage (GTDB taxonomy): Bacteria > Verrucomicrobiota > Verrucomicrobiia > Opitutales > Opitutaceae > J108. The sequence goes on from RFJS01000343.1 coordinate 10,437, forward strand.
CGCGGGACTCGATGAGAGCCAGCCGGCGACGCCCGCGGCGAGCCTGTTTTGCGCACGGACGTCATTTGAGACGTGCACCGCCCCGCGTCGGCTCCGTAGGAATGGGAAAAACGCCGCCGCTCCGCACCCGCCGGCCGCCGCCAACGTGAACGCCGAACCGCCAGAGATCTCTTTCGTCATACCCGTCTTCAACCGACTCGATCTCACCGAGGCGTTCGCCCGCCACCTGCCCGCCACCCTGCCTCCGATCCGCTGGGAGGCGATTTTCGTGGACGACGCCAGCACCGACGGCAGCGCGGCGTTTCTCGCCTCGCTCCCGCCTCCCTTTCGCGTCCTCACCCAGCCGGAAAACGGCGGCTACGCCCGCGCCGTCAATCGAGGCGCGCGCGAGGCCCGCGCTCCCGTGCTCGGCCTGCTCAACAACGATCTGATCCTCGCCCCCGGCTGGCTCCCGCCGATGCTGCGGCTCCTCGATGCGGCGCCCGATGTCGGATGCGTCGGCAATATCCAGCGCAACCCCGCCACCGGCCTGATCGATCACGCCGGCGTGTTTTTCGATCCCTGGGGCATGCCCACCCACGCGCACAAAAACCGGCGGACGCCGCCCCCCGGCGCCTGGGCCGAGCGCAATGCCGTCACCGCGGCCTGCATGCTGATTCGCCGCGAGCTGTTCCTCGAGCTGGGGGGCTTCTGCGAAGCCTATCGCAACGGCATGGAGGACATCGACCTGTGCGTGCGCCTTCGCCAGGCCGGCCACCGCATCCTCGTCAGCCACGAGAGCGTGATCGACCACCTCGTGAGCAGCTCCCCCGGCCGCCACGACGCCAACGCCGCCAACACCGAATTGTTCCGACGCCGCGGCGCGCCCATTGCCGCGGCCTGGGGGCGCCGGGAATGGCCCCGCGAGTATTTCCGCCGCTACGCCCGGCACTGGTGGCGAATGAATCCCGCCCGCGCCTGGCTGGCCCTCCGCATGCTGCTCGGTATTCGCGTGCGCATTCCCGAAAACCCGATTGCCTGAATCCGCAGGATGCCGATGCTCCTTGCGCCGACCTGAACCATGAAGCTGCCGTTTACATCTCGCGCCAACAAGAAGCTCATCGAGCGTTGCCGACAGGACACGCCCACGAAGCTGCGCCAGCGCTACGACCTCTGGTATCTCTCCTTCGACCGACAGGTGGGCTCCCGGGTCTGGCACCGCGGGCGCGAGTATGTGATGCTTTCCAGCAACGACTACCTCGGCCTCTCCACCCATCCGAAAGTGATCGAGGCCGGCAAAAAGGCGCTCGAAACCTGGGGCTCCAGCATGACCGGGGCCCGCTCCGCCAACGGGTCCCGCGCCTACCACCTGGAGCTCGAGGAGGCCATTGCCGCCTTCCTCGGCAAAGAGGCCTGCCAGGTGACCAGTGCCGGATACCTCTCCTGCCTCTCCAGCGTCGCCGCCTTCGCCACGCGGGGCGACATCGTCCTGGCCGACAAAAACATCCACTCCTGCATCTGGGATGGCATCCGCCTCTCCGGCGCCGAGATCGAGCGCTTCAGCCACAACGACCCCGCCCACCTGCGCCAGATCCTCGAGCAGCTCGATCCCGATACGGCCAAGCTCCTCGTCGTCGAAGGCGTGTATTCCATGGAGGGCCACATCGCACCGCTGCCGGAATTCGCCAGCCTCGCCTACGAGTTCGGCTGCATGCTCGTGATCGACGACGCCCACGGCATCGGCGTGCTCGGCGAGCAGGGGCGCGGCACGGCCAACCACTTCGGCGTGGACGATTCGGTCGACGTCATCGCCGGCAGCCTCTCGAAGGCCTTCTCCAGCACCGGCGGCTTCATCGCCGCCTCCCGCGAGGTGATCGAGTATCTCCGCACCCACTCGCGGCAGACGATTTTCAGCGCCTCGCTCAGCCCCAGCCAGGCGGCCTGTGCCAGGGCCGCGCTCGAAGTGATGCAGAGCGAGCCCGAACATCTCGAACGGCTCTGGGCCAACACCCGCCGCTACCGCGCCCTCATCGACTCCCTCGGGCTCGACACCTGGGACAGCGACACCCCGGCCATCCCCATCGTCCTCGGCTCGAAGGAACGCGCCTATTACTTCTGGAAAGCCCTCCTCGACAAGGGCGTGTTTACCGTCATGTCCATCGCCCCGGGCGTCCCCGTCGGCAAAGACCTCGTGCGCACCGCCATTTCCGCCCGCCACACCGACGAAGATTTCGAAATCATCGAGAAGGCGTTCCGCTACGCGGCCACGAAAATCTGAAACCAACCGCTCCGGTCCCCTCGCACGCAGCCGATACATTCCCCGCGGTTGAGTCTTTACATATCAACATATCACGATGTCTTGATACGTCTCCTATGAACGTGGACCCCCAGATCGCTGAACTGCTGCGCCAGGGCCGGCCCCTGCGCTCACTCGAGTTTTTCCCTCCCAAAGACGCGGCCGGCATGGAGGCGCTGCACGAGACGGCCCGGGCGCTGACCGCGATCGAGCCCGCGTTCGTCTCCGTCACCTATGGCGCCGGGGGCAGCACCCGGGAGCGCACGGCCCAGGTGAGCACGATGCTTCACGAGGCATTTGGCTTCGCCGTCATGCCCCACCTCACCTGCGTCAA
>RFJS01000344.1 GCA_003694825.1 Verrucomicrobiota bacterium
CCCGGGGCGCCGCATGTTTGTTGCTTTTCCACACGCCTTCCGCATCGACGCCATGCTCGCCACTGCGGCATTCTCCCGGCACGCCACCCGATCGTGACAAATCCACCGCCCATGCCCGTCTCCCAGGAGCGCCTGCGTAAAATCACGTGGGCGATCGGCGCCGCCAGCCCGCCGCCAGCAACCGCCGGCACGCCCGAAGTCCACTTCGCCTTCGTCAACCCGAGGCTCGGCTTCGCCTGGTGGACACCGACGCCCGCCAGCGACGCGGGCACGCCGCTTCTGCGCATTCACGATGTCACCGATGTGATCTTCGACGGGACCAACGCCCACGACAGCTTCGACATCACGCTTCAGCCCGGACAGGACCGCCACTATCTGCATCACGACCGGCTCGGACGCCATCTGCTCGCCGAGCTCGCCATCCGCGAGCCGGACGGCTCCATCAGGAGTCTCGCGCGGTCCAACGCCGTCGAATTCGACCGGGATGGGCCCGCCACCGAGACGCGGCATGACGGACTCTTCGTGGCACCGCGGCACGGCCTGGTCTTTCCCATCGAAAATATCTTCGACGCGCCGCTCTTCGAGCACCTCGCGGCCGATCTGCCGGCAGCCCCGCCTCCGGCACCCCTGCACATCGCCATCGTCTCCCCGGAGCCGCCCCCCAGCGCCCCCCTCTCCGATCTGATCCGAGCGCTTCGCCGCATCGGCTGCGACACCACCGTCCACCCGCCTTCCGGCGAGCCCCCCGGCGAGTCTCCATCCGCGCCGGAGACCGCCCGGATCGTCTACGCCCGGGGCCGTGAGAGCTTCGCCCGCGCCATCGCCCTGAGCCGCACGCTCAAGGCGCGCCTCATCCTCCATCTCGACTCCGCTGAAGAGGAATGGCCGCCCGCTGCTGAAGGCGCCTCCGGCACCATGGAGCTTTCCCAGTGGCTCGCCGCCGCCGATCTCGTCGCCGTCGACCATGCCTCCACCCGCGAGATCCTCACCCGGGCCGGCGGGCTCTCCGCCAAACGAATCGTCATCATCGACGCGCCGCGCCCGACCGGCTCGTCGCCAACCGTCGACCCCGGCACGGTCAAACAACGGCTCCACCTGCATCCCGACCGGCCGATGGCGCTCTTCTGCGGCGAACTTTCGCACGCCGCCGGCGCCGACCTGCTCGTCGACTGCCTCCACCACGTCTGCAGCGAGTATCCACAAGCTCAATTTGTCCTGGCCGGCGACGGGCCGTTGCGCGGCGAACTTGAAGCGCGAATGCGCCACCTCGGCCTCGAAGGCCGGGTGCGGTTCACCGGCGATATCCCGCGACACGTATTCGACGAGCTGATTCAGGCGTGCGATTTCGTCGTCATCCCTGCCCGCACCTGGCAGGGCGAGGGCGTGGCCCGGGCGGCCATCGAGGCCGGACGCCCCGTGCTCGCAACCCACCAGGCCCATCTCGACTGCGTGAAGCACGGTGAGAACGGCCTGCTCGCCTACGACAATCCCAGCTCGATCACCTGGGGCCTGAAGGAAATGCTCGCCAACCCCATGCGCGACCGTCTGCGGCGAACCGAGGCCGAGCGCGAGGCCGGCCACTCGGCCGATGTCGCCGCCTTCGAGCTCTATGTCGCCTGCCGCCGCCTGTTCGCCGGGGAAGCCCCCGGCGGCCCATCCGCCAGACCGGAGGGACGAGCATGAGCACCTCACCCCGTGGCCACCTCGCCTTCGTGCTGCACGCCCATCTCCCCTTCGTGCGGCATCCGGAGTTCGACCGTTTCCTCGAAGAACGCTGGCTCTTCGAAGCCATCACCGAAACCTACCTGCCTCTGCTGCGATCCTGGCGGCGCATGGCAGAGGAGGGTATCCAGTTTCGCCTGACCCTCTCGCTCTCGCCCAGCCTGCGCGCCATGCTCGAGGATCCGCTCCTCCAGGCTCGCTATCGCAGCCACCTCGACGACCTGCTCGTCCTCTGCGACAAGGAGCGTGAACGCCTCCGCTCCGACGCTCACATGGCCCGGCTCGCCGATTGGTACGCCCACTTCTTTCGCGAACAGCGCGACCTCTTCGACGCCTGCGACGGGCGCCTCGCCCTCGCCTTCCGGGACCTCCATCACCGCGGCGTTATCGAGCTGGCCACCTGCGCGGTCACGCATGGCCTGCTGCCGCTGCTCGCCTCGCAGCCCCAGACCGTGGAAGCCCAGATCGCCACCGGCCTCGACTACTTCGAGAGCGTCATGGATTTTCGGGCACGCGGCCTCTGGCTGCCGGAGTGCGGGTGGTTCCCCGGGCTCGACGAAGTGCTCCGACGGCACGGGATCGATTACTTTTTCACCGAATCCATCGGCGTGGAACACGCCTCGTCCCGCCCCGTCTATGGCGTGCACGCCCCGATCTTCACCGAACGTGATGTCGCCGCCTTCGCCCGCGACCAGGGCATCACCCGCGAGGTCTGGTCGGCGGACGCCGGATTCCCCGGCGACCCGGTCTACCGCGAGTTCTACCACGACATTGGCCACGACCTGGACTGGGACTATATCCGGCCGCACATGCCCGGCAACGTGCGCTGCGACACGGGCATCAAGTATTTCCGGATCACTGGGAAAACCGCCTGGAAACAACCCTACGATCCGGAAGCCGCGAGAGAACGGGCGGCCCAGCACGCGGCGCAGTTCGTCTTCACCCGCGCCTCGCAAGTCGATTACCTTGCGCCCGGCATGAAAGTGCCCCCCGTCATCACGGCGCCCTTCGACGCCGAGCTGTTCGGACACTGGTGGTTCGAGGGGCCGCTCTGGCTCGACTATGTCGTGCGCAAGAGCGTCTTTGATCAGACGAGCTTCTCGCTGGTCACGCCGGGCGACTACCTCGACCGCCATCCGGTGCATCAGCGGGCCACCCCCGCCTGTTCCACCTGGGGGCGGGGCGGCTACCTTGATTACTGGCTCAACGGACGCACGGACTGGATTTTCGCCGACCTCAAGCGCTGTGGCAGCCGGATGATCCGGCTCGCCCGAAAGTTCTCCGCCACCCCGCCGCCCGACGCGCTCACGCGCCGCGCCCTCAACCAGTGCGTGCGCGAACTGCTGCTCGCCCAGGCCTCCGACTGGCCTTTCATCATCAGCGGCGGCACTGCCGAAGCCTATGCCGCCCGCCGCGTGCGCGACCATGTCCGCCGCTTTCACACCCTCGCCGAATCCATCGAAAACGAAAGAATCGACCCCGAGGTGCTCGCGGCGCTCGAATTCGCCGACAACCCTTTTCCCAATGCAGATTACCGACTCTTTGCGTGAAGTCTCACCACCCCAGTGGCGATCTATCAGGACATGGGTCCGCCCACTGCCATCCTCGACGCGCCCGCTCCCGCCGCCGACGACGAGCTCATGAAGCACAGGGCAGGCATTTCCGAAGCCTATTGGCTGGGCCCCCGCTCGGGCTGCATCCTCCTGCACAAGAACTGGGAGCGCGATGCGCTGCCGAGACTCGAACTCTCCGCCGCCTCGATCCGGATCGAAGCCATCCGCTTTGCGGACGTCGATTTCGTCGGCCGCCACTTCGGCTATTACGAACGCGAAGACGGGAAAATCGTCTTCTGCCAGGACGCCACCCGGCATCGTCAGATCGATTTTGAAAAAACCCCGGTGCGCGTCGCCGGTCCGTTCAACAACTGGGGGCAGGACGGCCCCTGGGAGGCATGGACACTGCGCCCCCGCGAAACCGCCGCGGGAGACATCCTCTGGGAATGCGCCGTCGATCGCGACCGGCTCGGCGCCAACCTCGAAAATGTCCCCTTCAAGTTCGTCTCCAGCGGATGGCACTGGCTGAAAGTGCAACCGGCATCGCCGAACCGCTTCTATGACGAAGCCGGCAATGCCAACTACCGGCTCGAGGGACACCGCACCGGGCGCCACGTCATCCTCTTCGAGACCAGCGCCCGGGCCATCCACGGCGAACACGCCGTGAGCATCGCCGGCCCCTGGCGCGGCCGCGAAGTGCTCCTGCACCCCGGCCTCGCCTTCTACGACCTCGAGACCGATCTCCCCCTCGGAGCCCACGTCGAACACCGCGGCAGCCGCGTCGAAACCGTCTTCCGCCTCTTCGCTCCGCGCGCTCAGTCCGTCGAACTCGAAATCTTCGACGATCTCGACAATCTCCGTCCCGAGCGTCACGCCATGACGCTCCTCGAAGACGAACTCACCTGGGAGGTCCGGCTGCCCGGCAACCGCCATGGCGCCTATTACCACCTCTACGTCGCCGGCGACCGCGATGTGCTCTCGAGTCATTTCGACGCCGCCATGCCCCTGCTCGACCCGTGGGCTCTCGCCTCCGTCGGCCCCACCGGCCCCGCCATCGTCATCGACCGCGGCCGGCTCCCGCGTCCACGATCCACCGGCGGCTTTGAACCGCCCCACTGGCATGACCTCGTCATCGTCGAAGGCCATGTGCGTGACCTCGTGGCCAAAGCCCCCATCGACCTCACCGAGGCCGAACGGCGCGGATTCCGCGGCCTGCAGAAGTGGGTCGAAGCCGGCGACAGCTACCTGCGCCGGCTCGGGGCGAACGCCCTCGAGCTGCAGCCCGTCTCCCAGTTCGATGTCCCGCCCGAGGGCGACTACCACTGGGGCTACGTGCCCAACAACTACTTCTCGCCAGCCGCCGAATACGCCCTGCATCCCGAACGCGGTTCGCAAATCAAAGAGCTGCACGACCTCGTCCAGACCTGCCACCGGCAGGGGATCGCCGTCATCCTCGACGTCGTCTACAACCACGTCGGCGAACCCGCCTACCTGCTCTTCATCGACAAGGCCTACTACTTTCACGTCGAGCCGGACGGCTCGCTGAGCAACTGGAGCGGCTGCGGCAACACCCTGCGCGCCGAGTCCGCCATGGCCCGCCGGCTCATCATCGAGAGCCTCATCCACCTGATCGAAACCTACGACATCGACGGGTTCCGCTTCGACCTCGCCGAGCTCATCAGCGTCGAAGTCCTCGCCGAAATCGAGGCTGCTCTCAAGGCGGTCAAGCCCTCGGTCGTGCTCATCGCCGAACCCTGGAGCTTCCGCGGACACATCGCCTGGCGGCTGCAATCCACCGGCTGGGCATTCTGGAACGACGGCTACCGCGAATTCATGGCGGCCTACCTCCGCGGCGGAGGCGACGCCGGCGGCCTGCGCTACTACATGCACGGCTGCCTCGACCACCTCACCCGCTTCCCCGCCCAGTCCGTCAACTACGTGGCCTCGCACGACGATCGCTGCTGGATCGACAAGATCACCGAAAACCCCGACTTCGACGGCACCGATCCAACCCCCGACGACATCCACCGCTCCCACCTCATGATCGCCGTGCTCATGACCTCGCTCGGCATCCCCATGATCACAGCCGGCATGGACTTTCTCCAGTCCAAGGGCGGCTTCAACAACAGCTACCTGCGCGGCGACCTCAACGCCCTCGACTACGCCCGCGCCGAACGCTTCGGCCTCACCGCCAGCTACTTCCGTTCCTGGATCGCCTTCCGGCTCTCCGAGTGGGGCGCCATCCTCCGCCTCAGGGAAAAGCCGCCCGCCGGCTACCTGACGATGGCCGCCGCTGAAGACACCGCCGCCGCCGCCCTCCTCTTCAACGCCGACCACAGCCAGGGACCCCGCCAGATCCTCTTCGCCATCAACCCGCACACCCACGAAGTCGACATCCCCCTGCCCGAAGGCACCGCCGCCGGCGACCCCGCCTGGCTCGAAGTCGCCGACCGCAACACCTTCAACCTCCGCGGCGTCTTCAACGGCCGGCTCCGCCTCGAGGAAAACCGCATCCACCTCGGCCCACTGGATTGCGGCCTGTGGATACGTCCGTCAGAATCCGAAGCCTGAAACTCCGGCCGACGACATGAGCGAAATCTACCACGCCCTCGGACTGCACTTCCACCAGCCGCTCGGCAACCTCCGCCGCCTCTACGAATCGCCGCAGGACCAGTGGGAAGCCAAACAGATCCTCTGGTGCTACGACCGCCCCACCCGCATGGTCGAGGGGTGGGAGGATGTCGCCCGCCTGCACTTCAGTTTCTCCGGCACGCTCCTCAAACAGTTCGAGGACCCCGCCCTGCAGGAACTCTTCGCGGGCATCGTCGACATCCCCGACATCCTCGCCCGCTACCGCCGTGGCCCCTTCGAGATCCTCGGCAGCGGCCTCTTTCACCCCGTGTATCCGCTCATACCCGACAGCGACTGGGACGCCCAGACTGCGTGGTGGATCGGCCTCGGCAGGCATCTGCTGGGCCGGGAGTGGTTCCAGGGCTTCTGGCCGCCCGAGATGGGCTTCTGCATGGAGATGATCCCCATGCTCAAGCGGCACGGCTACCGCTACGTCCTCGTCGACTGCTACTACATCCGGCCGAAGCGCGACATGCGCTGGGAGGAAATGCGCTACCAGCCGCACATCGCCCGCTACGAGGGCGAAGAGATCATCGTCATTCCCCGAGACCGCGAACTCTCCAACGCGCAGCTCTCGGGCACGGATCCGGACTGGTTCGAGCGCGAGATCAAGGCCCGCACCAAATGGTGCGACTTTCCCGCCCTTGTCACCACCTGGACCGACGGCGACAACGGCGGCTGGTTCCGCACCACACAACTGGAGTCGGGATTCTGGGGCGGCTTCTTCCGCCCCACCATGGAACGCGCCCGCGCCGGCCGGCTCGGCTACCGCCCGATCCACATCCCGGAATTCCTCGACCGCAACCCGCCACGCGAAGAAGTCGACATCTACCGCGGCGCCTGGAACACCGGCGACCATTGGGGCGGGGACTTCACCCAGTGGACCGGCTCGCTCCTGCAAAAACGCGGCTTCGATGAAATCCGCAACGCCAGCCGCTACTACCGCACCGTCCAGAAACTGTACCAGGAGCGCAGTGACGGCGCCAAAGACCCGGAAGAAGTGAAAGCGCTCATCACCGAGGCCTACGACCACATCCTCCGCGCCGAGACCAGCTGCAATTTCTACTGGGGCAGCGCCTGGGTCCACC